>JAPLGH010000060.1 GCA_026390285.1 Caldisericota bacterium | reverse complement strand
CCCCGGCAACAGGACGAGAAACTCGTCCCCTCCATACCGGAACACCAGGTCCGAGGCGCGCACGATCTTGCGGATACAGCCAGCAAAAATCCGCAGCATGCGGTCACCCTCCTGATGACCGAGAGTGTCGTTCACCGTTTTGAATTCATCGAGGTCGAGCATTGCGATGCTCATGTCATGACCATACCGAGCAACCCTTTTCAACTCAATGGGAAGCATCTCATCGATCATGCGGCGGTTGAACACGCCGGTAAGGCCATCATGGGTTGCCTGATTGTTCAGCTCCTTCGTTTTCTGCTGGTTGTCGATGAGCAGAGCCAGCCCGGAGGTGAACGGCGCAAGCAGCCGGATGTCGGAGCGCGTGAATGCTGCAGCCTCGTGTGACTCGAGATTGAGTACGCCAACACAGCGTCCCCCTGAAAGCAGTGGAATCGCCAGTTCAGAGAGCGCGGGCCACAGCCCCTCGACAAACTCGGCACAGCGCCTCGTATCACGGACAAGCACCGGCTTCAATGACAGGAACGCATGCACCGTAACACCTGTGCGACCATGCACATCCATTTCCAGGCCAGTGTGGCCGATCTCGCGCCCACGGGTGGCTTCAAGCACCAGCACCTCGCGCTGCCGGTCATACACGAAGATGACGGCATGCTCATATCCCAGGATGCGCCCAATGCGTTCGAGGACGTGATCTACTCTTGCTTGCAGTCCCAGTTCATCGGTTGCTTCTGCGCTGGCGACCGCCATCTCATAGAGGACGTCCATCTGGTGGTTGCGCACCGCCAGTTCCCGCGCCTCCTCATAGCGCAGAATCAGGAGAGCGATGGTATTCACTACCGGTTCAATGTCGACGACTACTGAGGGGGTGATGCGCTGTGTGATGGTCTGCACGTTGACGATGGCGATGACGCGCCCATGCAACAGGATGGGGAAGCCCGCCCAGGAAGCGGTCCTGGATACCGGTTCACGCCAGTCGGCATATGAGCTGAGGTCCTCGATAATCACTGGTTTCTTCCCGTGGACGAGGTCGGCAAGATTCCTGGGCAGACCTTCCTGGTTGAAGCTGCGTTCAGCACTCCGAATGATGGATGTGGCAATATTCGCCCAAGCCTCGAACCGCAGCCGCCCACGCGCACTGATGGTCATCAAGGTGACACTGCAGGACGGCACAAGATGTGCAATCACCTCGACTGCTCGCTGGACCGCTTTGTGGTGCGAACGTCCCTGCAGGATGCCCTGCAATTCGTGCAGCTCGATAACACCGGTGTTGCTTGGCTCGTTCATCACATCTCTATCTTAGCAGCCGCCATAGATTTTCCAATCCGGCCTATCCCTCGCGCTTCAGTCCGAAGTTGTCGACGAAAAACTCCATGTCTTTCTCCGGGATGTGGTGCACTCCCCCGAGAATGCTTGCGTACACCACAGACATGCACGTCTGCTCCAGGAGCTCCATCCTGTTGTAGGCTTCTTCCAGGTCCGCGCCGACGGTGATGGCACCATGGTTCGCCATGAACGCTGCATTGCGGTGAGCAAGGCCTTGGGCCACTTCGCGGGCCAGCTCAATAGTCGACGGCGTCACGTACGGCAGACACGGGACGTGTCCCAGCAGGATGGTCGCCTCCGGCAAAATGTCGTCGGGCAGGTCGTGGTGCGCCAGCGCAAAGCCGACGGCAAAAGGTGGATGGGCATGAATGATAGCGTGCACGTCCGGACGCAGCCTGTAGATCTCGTAGTGCATCTTTCCTTCAGACGATGGCTTGCCGTTTCCCAGCAGTTTGTTGCCGTCCATGTCCACGACGACCACGTCGTCCGCGTTCATGAACCCCTTGTTGATGCCGGCCTCCGTGATGGTAATCTCGTCCCCATGCCGGAAGCTCACGTTGCCACCCAGTGCCGCGTTCATGCTCCGGTCATACAGCCTCTTCGTTATCTCGACCAATTTGGTTGCAGTCTCCATTGGTACCTCCACGTATCTTCCCGGCCTGCAAGCTTGTGTGTCACTTCTGAAGCCAGATTGTCAATGATTGAGTATACCATATAGTTGGAAGGTACGTAATCATGTTCAGTGCGGAGGCGCTATGTGGTCGATCATCGTTCATGGTGGTGTCGGCGCTGTCCCCCACGACAAGGAAAAGGCTGTCGTTGCCGGGATCCGGGAAGCTGCCCTTGCCGGAGGTGAGGTTCTTGCGAGTGGCGGACCCTCGCTGGACGCTGTGGAAGCTGCTATCAACGTCCTGGAGGACAATCCCCTGTTCAACTCCGGTACAGGATCGGTGCTGACGTTCGACGGAGAGGTCGAGATGGACGCAGCCGTTGCCTATGGCCCTGCACTTGGGTTCGGCACCATCGCCGTGGACGACAAGGGTGAGGTGACCGCAGGCACATCCACGGGCGGCGTCTTCCTCAAACTGCTGGGACGCGTCGGCGACACTCCCCTGCCCGGCGCGGGAACGTACGCCACGAAGTTCGGCGGCGCCTCGTCGACCGGACTGGGCGAGAGCATGATGCGCACGCTCATCACCAAGACCGCCTGCGACTTCATGCACATGGGGCTCAACGCCCAGGGCGCCGCGTCCGGCGCCGTGAACATGCTCAGCAATATGCTGGGGACCGGGGCGGAGATCATTGTCGTCGACAATCATGGCGGCGTCGGCTTCGCTCAGAACACACCCCAGATGGCCCGCGCCTGGTTCAAACAGGCTATGACCGAACCTGTTGCGGGGCTGTAAAGCGCACATATCCGAACCACAAAGGGGAGATTCACACTCCCCTGTTTTCGCTCCAGAACTGGATTCCCGCGGGTCCTTGGCACACGGTGCTATCCCGCTACACTATGGATGTTGCCAGCCCCAGGAGGAACGACCATGAAAACAGATGAGAACATGCTCGCAATCGACACGTACGCCAAAGAAGCGGCGGAACACCGTCACTATCTGCATGCTCATCCGGAACCTTCGTTCGAGGAGCACGGAACGCAGCAGTACATCATCGACCACCTGCGCAGCCTTGGCCTGAATCCCTCTCCCGTAGCAGGCACAGGGGTCACGGCGACCGTGGCTGGAATGCGCGGTCCTGCGACTGCCAAGGTCCTCCTGCTGCGCGCCGACATCGATGCCCTGCGGCTGACCGAGGAGACCGGTCTGCCATTTGCCTCACAGAATGAGGGTGTGATGCATGCCTGCGGCCATGACGGCCATACCGGGACACTGCTCGCCGTCGCACACTGGCTGGTCGACCACTGCGACCAGTTCGGCGGGACGGTCAAATTGCTCTTTCAGCCGGCAGAAGAGATCTCCCCCGGCGGTGCGGAGCCGTGTGTCAAGGAGGGTGTCCTTCAGAACCCCGATGTCACGCTTGCCTTCGGCATGCATCTGTGGAACATGCTGGAGTTTGGCAAGATCGGTCTGCGCGCAGGCCCTCTCATGGCGGAAGCTGACCGCTGCGAGCTGACGGTCACCGGCAAGGGCACACACGCCGCGACACCACAGCTCGGCGCGGACCCGATCGTGGCCGCTGCCCAGATTGTCACCGCACTCCAGACGATTGTTTCGCGCGAGACCAACCCCCTCGACTCGCGTGTGGTGACCGTCGGCACCATCGACGGCGGCTCTGCATTCAACATCATTCCCCAGAGCGTCCACATGACCGGCACCTTGCGCGCACTGTCGCGCGAAGACGCCGAACTCGGCGCTGCCAGCCTGCGCCGTATCGTCACTCATACGGCCGAAGCACTCGGCACGACGGCGGATGTCGACTACGAATTCGGGTATCCTCCCGTCATCAACAGTCATGAAGCCGTCGAGCTTCTGCGCCCCATGCTCCAGCAGGTTGTCGGAGAAGACAACATCGCCTTGCCCGAGATCACCATGGGTGGAGAAGACTTCGCCTATTATCTCCAGCAGGTGCCCGGCGTGTTTGTCTTCATGGGAACGAGAAACCCAGCAAAGGGTCTCACGGCCTCACACCACAGTCCAAAGTTCACCTTCGACGAGGATATCTTCCCCATCGCAGTGTCGGTCTTCGTGGCCGTTGTGAGGGGATACCTTTCGTGAAACTCTCCACGCGGCGCGTCGCGCAGCTTGCCGTCATGGTGGCACTGCTGGTCATCGGCGCCTACATCAGCATCCCTCTTCGCCCGGTTCCGATCACGTTCCAGGACGCCTTTGTCGTACTGACGCCGCTCCTGTTCGGCAGCACTGCGTACGTTGCGGTCCTCGCCTACCTGTTGCTCGGCCTCGTCGGCTTGCCGGTCTTCGCCGGGGGAGCCTCCGGCATGGTCGCCCTCTCGGGACCGACAGGCGGCTTCTTTGCCGGCTTCCTTCTCGCCTCCGTCGTCGTCGGCGCTCTTGCCGAGCATTGGCATTGGGGCTCCTGGTGGCGCGACCTTGCTCTTGCAGAGGGCTCCCTTATCCTTATCTATGTCCCGGGCGTGCTGTGGCTGTGGCACGTGCTCCTCTTGCAGGGAAGCACTGCTATCGCGGCTCTCATCGGTCTTGCTCCGATCCTGGCCTTCGACATCGCCAAAATGGCCGTGGTCGCCGCTCTCGCGCGTCCACTCCGCACGGCCCTGGCTGAGGTGTGACGGTTGGCCGACTACAAGGTCCTGCTGGCGTACGCAAGCGTTGGCGCCGGACATGAACAGGCAGCACGAGCGTTGGGAGAAGTCTTCGAGCAGCGGGGCTGGGCGACGAGCTACGTCGACTTCCTCGACGAGGTCCCGGCAGCCATGCGCTTCGTCATGCGCGATGCCTATCTCGAACTCATCAAGATCCTGCCCGAAGCCTATGAGTTGGCCTTCCAGCACACTGTCATCCTTGACCTCAAGGAGGCAGAACAAACATCGCAGGTTCTTGCGAATGTCGGCTACAGGAGACTGCGAGAGCTCGTGCTCATGGAGGCTCCCGATGCGATCGTCTCCACGAGCATCTGGCCGACACTGGCGCTCTCGAAAGTCAAACAGCACCGTCTGCAGGGGACGCCGCTGATCAACTGCTTCACCGATTACGTCTTGCAGACACTGTACATGGCCAGGGGGGTCAACTGGCACGTTGCGGCAAGCGAGCAGATCGCGGCGACCTTCCTTGCTTCCCATCGGCATGTCCGTCAGCCGATCTATCCTTTTGGCATCCCCATTCGTCCACTGTTCGCGGTCCACCATTCCCGACAGGAAGCCCGGACCATCCTGGGCATTCCACAGGATGTTCATCTGGCTGTCGTCATGGGGGGAGGATTGGGACTCGGGCACATCCTCGAGACGTGCGACACTCTCACGTCCAGGCCTTTTGGAGAGCCCGTCACGGTCGCGGCCCTCTGTGGCGACAACACGGATGTCCAGAATCAGATAGGAAGTCTCGCCATCGCCCGTTCAGCCTCACACACAATCATTCCTGTCGGCTGGACCGATCAGATCGCCACATACATGCAGGCAACCGACCTGCTGATCACCAAGGCAGGAGGTGTCACGCTTGCCGAGGCGGCGGCTGTCGGCGTCCCGCTTGTCATCTACCAGCCACTCCCCGGCCAGGAGACCGTGAACGTCCGGTTTCTGACACAGCACGAGGCAGCGTATGCCGCCGAAGACGCCAATCAGCTCCTGCGTGCCTCCGACGAACTGATGTTCACGGCAAAGGGAGCCGAGGTGGCCGGTAACCTTCGGCGCCTGGGAAAGCCCAACGCCGCCCGTGACATCGTCGCAAGGATCTGCCAGGACGTGTGCCGCCAGACACCACCTGAGGAGTCGACATAATGGAACTGCTGCCGTCCTGGGCACAGCTGCTGCCCAAACACTTCACCGCGTCAGGGTTTGTCCTGCGCGATGAGCGCCTCCTCCTGGTCAATCACCGCAAACACCATGTCTGGATCTACCCGGGCGGTCACGTGGAACCAGACGAAACACCGGATGAAGCGTGTCTCCGCGAGATCTTCGAGGAGACTGGCGTGCGCTGCCGCATCGTGAGTCCACGGGACAAAACGCTGGGCGATCCTGGCGTCGTCGAGGTCCTTCACGTTCCCTGGATGGTCCTGTGTGAGCGCATCCCGACCGGCACGGAACCAGAGCATTGCCACATCGACTTTGCCTACGTTTGTGAGCCCCTGCCCGGTGAAGGAGCGAACCTCACTGAAGTCGCCCGGGAGACAGAAGGCATCGGCTGGTTCACGCTCGAGGAGATGGGCTCACTGAGCCTTTTCCCCGACTTCCGCCGCCAAGTCACCAAATTATTCAGCCAGAGAACGACCCACTAGAACCAGCGCACGACCTCGGACAGCGGGCGCCTCGGGCGGGCGTCGGGGTTCTCCGCGGGGTACCCGAGTGCCACCGCGGCGACCAGCTGGCCCGATTCTCCCAGCCATGCTGACAGCTGCTGATACGCCGACCAGACGTCACATATCCAGAGCGTACCCAGTCCAAGGTCCTGCGCGACCAGCAGCATGTTCTGGATCGCCGCCCCGATGGACTGGGTGTCGACCATTTCCAGGAAGGTCTGCCCGACCGAGTGGCTCGTCCAGGGATGCACCCCTTCCGGGTTGAAGACGAAGATCGTCACCGGAGCGTGCTGCATGACACGCGCCGTCATAATGGCCGAGCCGGTCTCCATCCCGCGGGCCTTGGTGTCCGTGATGCCCTCACGCATGGCTCGGATCATCTGCGTGCGTTTCTCGTCGCCCGCCACCACGACAAATCGCCATGGCTGACGGTTCTTGCCCGACGGCGCGAGAATCGCCGCTGCGAGGACTGCGTTGACCGTCTCCTCGCCAACAGGACGGTCAGTGAACTTGCGGACGCTCCTCCGGGCGGCGATCGCTTCCTGAATCTCCATGACCTCAGAGATCCGTGGCCAAGGCACCCATCGGGTCCCACGGCGGCAGGACTGTCGGCTCTTCCCGCAGGACAGCAGCCAGGTCTTCGGGAAGATCGTCCCGGCTGATGGCGACCTCGTACACATACTCGTTGAACCACGCGTCCGTCATGACCATGAATCCCTTGTCCCCTACCTTGTCTCCCCATGAATTCTCGACGCGCCACTTGCGCGCGTGCCCGTCGCCATCCAAGTCGACGCCCGTCAGCACCATGGCGTGCGTCATGAGACTCTGCCCGTAGAGGATGCGCTCGGCCTTGTCACTCATGAGCCCCTCGCCGTAGACGAGGTCGTACTCAAAGACTGACGGGTCTAGGATGCCCAGGTCCCGTTCTTCGAACTTGCCCACGTCGCAGCCAAACCATACTGGCCGGCCGGCGACCAGCATGTCGATCGCGGCCTGCTTGAAGAGCTCGATGGGCGTGTTCAGGTACCGGATCCCCTTCGCCTCGATGACATTGCCCAGGTAGCCGATCGTGTACAGGTGTTTCATGGGCTTGTCGGGCGTCGGGCAGTTGATGAGGCAGACCTTGTTCTCGAGGTCCACGCCAACATACCGCCCGAAGAATTCCTGCGGCGTGAGGGTACCGTCACGGTGGAAGATGCCTCCCTTGTCCCGCCACTGCCAGAAGAACTCAACAGGCGGTGTACCGAGATGGATGGCGAGCATGCGGAAGATCACGCCCATCATCATCTCCTTGCGCGATCGCAGGACATCCTCTTCATCCCCGGTGCCAGCCATGCGCCTCAGCTCGGCGGCATACTCCCGCAGCTTGGCGGTGATGATGGCATTCATGACTGTTGAGCTGCTGCTGCTTTCCGTCTCGGGCATGACGGCTTTGGGGACGACGCCATACTTGGTCACGAGGGCGCAGAACATGTCCCACTGGCCGCCATCCTGCAGTGGATGGCTCAAGAGATGCATCAGCAGTCGCCCGTCGACCGGTTCGGACAGGGTGGAGAGGATGCTCTCGAGGAAGTAGCTGGCCTTCTCCAGCTTATCCCAGAACATGAGGTAGCTCTGCGACAACTCGAACTTGTCGACATTCAGCCGCTGCATGGCTTCGGTGCGGAACGTGTTGAGGCCGGAGAACAGCCAGCAGCGCCCGCTCTTCTCCTGAGCCGTTGCCTCGTTGCTCTGCAGCATTACCGAGAACGTGTGGTCCGTGCTGGTCGCCGCCTCGTGATTCAGGGCGGCTGTATGTACGGACACACGTGTCACAGCATTCTGTGCCAGCCTGTTGACCGGGTCGCTCTTGAATGACATCCGGAACCGCTCGATCATCTCTTGCGTCATGACTGCCTGCGGATTGTACTGGCTCATGGTTCTGCCTCCCGTCGTGCGGGTTCTGCCACCCGTCGTCACCTTCAGATTACACCGCTCCCGCGTTTTTGCGAGAGCCTTGGCGTTGTATACTACACACATGAGACTTCGAATCGCAAGCTGGAACGTGCGCGGCATGCCCCAACCGGTCGATCAGCTTGGCCTGCTGGCAGACCAGCACGCCGACATCCTGCTCCTGCAGGACGTGGGACCGTCCGCCGTGCGTGCTGTCGTGGACAGCCGCCTGTGGGGTCACGTCACCGACACGTGGTCGCTCCCCATTGCTTCCCGGTCCATCTCCCGCAGGGGTGGATGCTTGATAGCGTCTACAAATGAGTGGATACTGGGAACGGCGGCGCCTGTCCCGCTGTTCTCCAGTCGTTCGCTTGCCGTCACCGCCTCTCACGGAGAGGCCACATTGACCCTCCTCTCCTGCTACGCCCCGACCAATACCGGCCTGGGCAGAAAGGAGCGCCCCGCCTGCCTTAGCACCCTGGCAGCATGGCTGAGCGCCGTTCCTACCCCCCTAGTGCTGGGCATGGACGCCAACGGACCGCGCGTGGACCACCCCAACATCGACCAGAGCAGATGGTGGACCGACGGCGAGGCACTGGTGCTCGGCGCAGGGGCGCGGACCTCGGACGTCCTGCGCTTGTGGTACGTCGATCATCCCATAGAACTCAGGCGCCGGGTTCGGTACTACCCGAATGGACCCCTTGCCGACTCATATCACCGTGGGCGAAAAGGGAAATACCTGCGCTGTCGCTATGACAGCATCCGCGTCTCCCTTGGTATTAGTGTCGTGGACGTCCGCTACCTGTACGAAGAAGCCGTCCGTGCCGGCAGCGATCACGCGCTGGTCATCACGGACATCGCTCTTCCCTGACGGGGTCGGGTCTACACATTTTACAAAAGGCGCAGTTACGACAGACCCCAATCTCCTCTTTCGGTGTTTTCCCGTGAACAACGCGTTGTACGCGATGAAAGCGACGGCCAGGTATGCGCATGTCTTGGGGATCATCAACATGCCGAGCAGTGGGTACGTGGGAGCAAACAGAATGACTGGGATGTAGCAGGCATACGACACGAGGATCATCCACGCGACGGCGCGGAACGGGCGATCGACTGCTCTGCCCGAATCACGGAACAGTAGCCAGGCGAGACCTAGTCCTTGAATCATGAGTGGTATGTTGCGGATGATGCCCCACGGCATCGGGGGGACAACGCTGGTCCACTGATTGACCGCAGGCATCATAAGTCCCAGGCGCAGAACACCTGTGACCATAAGCAGCCATCCAAACCATCCCAGCTCCCTGTCATAGCGCACGCGCCATGCGTCCAGCGTGACCATGTAGAAAATGGTCACGGTGACGGCCGTCGCAAGCGCACCGATCCCCACGAGGGTCGTGTGCTGCTCCAGCCCGCCGTTCAGGTAGGCGAACACGCGGGACCCGACATGCCCTGCGTCTCCCAGGCCCAGCAGAACGAACGCCCAGAGAACGCGCGTGGCCACCGCCCGGTTCCTGCTCGCCACTCGTCCACGGTGCATGAACATAAGTGCGACCTTGATCCAGACGATGATAAGATAGCTGATGTCAAACCACATTTCGATTCCTTGACGAAGCGCTTCAGGCATTTCCTTCCTCCTGGTGCGTTTTCTATGTTGGAGACGCAAGTATACTGTGCTGGCCGACAAACACAAGGCGCGCCCGCGTCTGCTGCGCTCCACTCTGGTTTGTGCTACAGTATGGAGGATCACACTCACGGAGGTCAGAAATGGCGTATTCGACCAATGGGTCCGGGTTCTATTCCTTGCAGAGCTCGTACCTGAACGTGCTTGAAGAACGGGGTGTCGTAAGTCCGGAGACCGCGCTCCCCTTGGACGAAATTGACAGCCTGATCAACCCTTTCGTACGATTCGGTGCATTTGGTTCAGGCTGGCTGGTCGTTCACAAACTATCACGATATGGCGTCCTGCGGGCGTGTCCCGGTGAAAGGTATTATCTGGACCAGGCTGCTGCCGAAAATTTCAGGCATAGTTTTGCAAGGTGGCTGACCTGGTGAGGGGCGCCTGCAACAGGGGACAGCTCCCATTCTTGTAACATCTTGAATCTGAACAGGAGGTACTGCGACCGTGAAACCAACCAGAACTGAAGCGTACGAACTGTTGTGCAAGTACAACGACTCTCCCGCCCTCATTACCCATGGTTTGGCAGTCGAAGGCGTGATGCGGCATTTCGCGCGCCTGCTGGGCGAGGATGAGGAGAAGTGGGGAGCTGTAGGCCTGATGCATGATATCGACTATCAGATGTTCCCGGAACAGCACTGCATCAAGGCGAGGGAGATCTTGCAGGAGGCTGGCATCGACGAGGAGTACATTCACGCGATCCAGAGCCATGGGTACGAGCTGTGCTCCAACGTGAAGCCGGAACATGTCATGGAGAAGGTTCTGTTCACCATCGACGAGCTGACGGGTCTCATCAATGCGTGCGCGATCATGAGACCGTCAAAAAGCGTCCTGGACTTGGAACTGAAGTCCGTTATGAAGAAGTACAAGGACCGCAGGTTTGCCGCGGGCGTGAACAGGGAGGTCATCGAGAAGGGCGCTGCAATGTTGAATATGGACTTGGGCTATGTCATCACAGAAACCATTCTCGGCATGAGGGAAGTGGCCGAGGCTATCGGCCTGAAGGGAGAACTCTGATCTGATCGCTCGGCCATTTCTGGATGTGGCGTCGGACAAGACGGGAGGGTTCAATGTACACGGGCAAGATCACAATCAAAGAAACGGATCAATCAGACTTGCCGAATATCATGAAGCTATGGAACGATGGCGACGTGATGTTCTATGTCGGCTTTCCGAAGGGTCTGGACGTCACGCTGGAGCGCCTCCAGAAATGGTTGAATTGGGTCAATCAGGATATCTTCCGCAGGCATTACAGTATCTACGCTGAAGATATCGGGTATTGCGGCGAGACGTTCTATGAGGTCGACCCTGAACATGATCTGGCGGTACTGGATATCAAGCTCCTCCCGGAAGCACACGGCCACGGAATCGCTGCGTATGCTTTGAGTTATTCAATTGATCAGGTATTCCGCAACCACCTGACTACGAAGGCCTATGTTGACCCTCATCCAGACAACAAGAAGGCATGGAAACTCTATGCAAAGCTCGGGTTCGTCAGCAAGCCAAGGCCGGAGTATCTTCCAGCGGGACCGACGTATCTGGAAATCACTCCTGACACCTTCAGAAGCGCCTGCCGGACAACACCAAGTGGCTCATCGGGCGTGGCCGGCGAAAGTTAACACTTGACCCCAGGGCCTCCAGGGCTTGGTTTCAGGAGATGTCCGCTCCAATCTTAGTGTCGATCCTCCATTGGGGCGGCTTGCCGTCATCGCCCCAATATTCATGCAACGTCCTGATCCTTCCACCCTCAAGCTCAAAGAACGACACGCCATGGCAGGACTGGCCGCCTTCCACCGACGCCACGTCTACCACGGAAACGACAAGATCACCGATGTCCTCGAGCCGTTCGACCTGAATCGTCCACCGCCCGGGATAACTGCTGTTGACCTCAACGAATTCCGGAACCGTGAACCGTTCATTCGTATTGTGCCAGAAAATGGCGGCGTCACTGCAGAAGTAGTCAGCGATCTCGTGCCATCGCCGCCTGTCCATTGCGTTCCACAACCCGGTGATCAGCTCTTTGAGTTCCACGATCGTCGCCTCCACTTTTTCCCGGGCCCAGCCTTCTGCTCCCGTCCGGTACAGCACGAGTATATCACGGGGGTACGGCATGACTATGCTAGAAGGGGCAGCCGATCGTGGCGGTCAATGCAGAAGCCCGCCGGCTGGGGTGCCGGCGGGCGGATTGTTCTGTTCAAGCGAAAGAGGTGCCGGTGATAACCAATTGGGCAGGAGCATACAGTTTCTATTCCTGTGCCAGTTGTCTGATACGATCTTCTCCCAATCTGTAGACCAGCCATCCTTCTCTCGGCACAGCGCCCAGACTCTCATAGAACTTCTTGGCGGGCCCGTTCCAATCCAGGCAGATCCATTCGATCCTCGAACAATTCCTGCTGGCGGCGATCGCCGCAATGTACTTGAAGAACTGCCTTCCATACTCGTGCCCCCGGTATTCCGGTTTCATGAAGACGTCTTCAATGTAGATTCCCGCCTTCCCCAGAGAGGTCGGAAAGTTGCCGAAGAACAGCGCATATCCTATTGGCCTGTCATCTACTTCGCCAATCAGCACATCTGCACTCTTTTTCACAAAGAGAGAATCGAACAATACTTCCTCGCTGACGACATATTCATCCGATATCTTCTCATGGTCAGCCAATTCCTTGATGAAGGCAAAGATCTGGTGGTTGTCTTCCTTGACAGCATAGCTGATGTTGAAATCGTCCATTGCGGATGTTTTCCTTCTCAACGTCTGCATTTTCTTGGATTCAGGGCACGTAGAGACTCTGCAGCCGTCGCTGCTTACTATATCACAAAGCGGAAGTTGCTGCATCTTCAGTCAACGGTGTGGCCTCCGTCGGCGAGCTGTTTTTGCTCGTTGCTTAGTGTTGGCAGAATAGGTGTGTGGAGATCGCACTCATGATCCACATTATTCTACGATTCCATTCTGATGCTTCTAAAGAATCTGCCTTGTCCATCAATATGTTGTGGCTTGTCAACAAACCCTGTTTTGGCCAAATGCTCGTTTGTAAATCCGAAAATCTGATGCCACAATTCATTCCCGATTTCTTTAATATCGACCATATGCTTGACTGCCGTAAAGTCGCCAGTGCACATTGAAAAGGAATCGAATGCTCGCTTAACAGCATTGTCTATTTGAGGCAAGACGCTGTCACCGACTGCAGTGATTAGCGGCTGCTCATCCTGATAGAACACAGGAACCATTATTGATATGTGGTTATTCTCTTGTCTGCCACTGACATATCCCAATTCCGAGAGCAGCAAGGCTGTTTCTGCATCATCGGTTAGATCGATCCAGTACACATCATTCGAGACTATTCTTTTCACCATGCTGCTGCACTTGGAAGCAATACTTTCCATATCAGACGACAGCAGCACTCCAATATCCTCGGACCTATCAAGAAACTGCGCTAGTTCATGGGGCTCCGAATCAAAGATGCGCGTGAAGCGATACATATCTTTTCTGCGACCGCATGAATCACCGAAGCTGTTGAAACGGATCCCGTCGCACGCATAGTTGTTGCTGCTGCAAAGCAGTAAGTTACTACTCTGTGCGACTTCCTCACACGCTTCATATCCGATCATGAGATAATCGCGATTGCCCGGTTGTGGTTTTGAAGTGCATAGCAGTTTCTCCTTCTCAAAGTAGGCAAACGCTCTGTCGTCAAATACAGAGTCACAAATCACATGATACAGAATTCGACCAACACTAAACTGCTTGTGGCATCTAAACCGCTGCGCTATTGGCACCAATTGACTGTTCAGCTGTTCAAGTGTTCTTACAATGGAATCGCGCGCACTTGACAATATGCCTTTCATTTGTTGGACATCACCCCGGAGGAATGCGGGAAAGCAAATCCTATATGTATCATCTTTGCATTCGATGGCTTTGATTCTATGTAAAGAGTCAATAATGGGTCCCATGGTTTCCTGTTCAACTCTCAGGAACCGGGCGATTTCCGCTTTTGAAAGCTCATAGGGAGCACAGGAAGCTATCAGAAAGAGCGTCTCTGCTGCATATTCCTGCGCGCAAACGTGTGCAGGATTGAATGCATCGTATTTGCCAATATCACCAAAATAGAACAAATCCAGCTTTCCCGTATTCATGCAGTGTCTCCCTATGCGGAGCTTATGAATAGTCTGCACCCGAATTATACAGCAAAGCAGCTTACAGGTTCAACACCCGTGAGCTGCTAGATCTTTGGTGGAGGTGCCGAGAGTTGAATTCGCGTTCAAACGCGTTTAACACAGCGTTACTACAGGTTTAGTCGGCTGTTGTAGATAGTGATCCATGTCACGATACCACTTTCCGGGGACGGTTGTCTGGCTAGCAACGAAAAAACCCACCGGCTGGGGTGCCGGCGGGCGGTTGTTTTGTTCGTGGTGGAGGTGGCGAGAGTTGAACTCGCGTCCAAATACGTTAAACACAGCGCTACTACAGGTTTAGTCGGCTGTTGTACCTTGCGCTCGGCTGGGAGTCGACGCCCCGCTCTGCACGATTTCCCGTTTGGTACTCTCTGGCAAGGAACGGGAACGGCCCTCGCCTTCGAGACCCCTATAGACGCGCCCCTGACGGACCCAGGGATGGACGGCCCGGAGAAACGCTAGCCGCGCTTAGGCAGCTAGAGCGTAATTGTTATTGGCTTGTTTTTTTGTGACAGATGTTTAAAGAGGCCAACTGTCGTCCTCTACCTGCAACCCTGCACCTCACGTATCTGTCGAACCCCAGCACCCCCACGTG
>JAPLGH010000073.1 GCA_026390285.1 Caldisericota bacterium | reverse complement strand
GGAGATTCTGTTGCACTCGCAGGCTTTGGTACCTTCAAAGTCACCAACCAGGCCGCTCGTGCCGGTGTCAATCCCAGGACCAGGGAGAAGATATATGTCGCAGCAAGAAGATCGCCTCGTTTCCACGCCGGAAAGGCCCTCAAGGAACTTGTCTCTTCGATCAAATCGGCGGCGTTGGTTTACGACGGAAGCCCACATGGAATTGCGTCGCTGTACGGGCAGGGGATAACGATATCCGATGGCAGCTTGAGGTTCACGGATCCCAGTGACGAGAATCGGGTGGTTTTCGGACAGCTGAACTGGACCGACTATGTCGTTCACGTCACGGCAACCCTCGCCAGTGGAAGTGGTTACGGCGTCTACTACCGCAGCGATGGCAAGGCCGGCCTCCAGCCCGGCATCACCGGGTACTGTTTCCAGTTTGATCCTGGTCTCAGCCAGCTGCTCGTGCGCAAGGTCGTGGATGGCTATGAATTTGAGCCATTCCAGTCCGTCCCCATGCCCGCGGCGGTTGTTGCTGCGCTGAGCAGTCCGCACGACATCAGCGTCGCCGTCAAGGGTGACCATCATGTCATCAGCGTCGATGGCGCGGTCATCTTGGACTTCCACGATGGCTCCTTCAGCTCCGGCATGGCGGGATTGCGCGGCTGGAACGACTGCGATCCCTCGTTCAGCGCTGTAAGCGCTACACCAAACCCATGAGCGGCAGGGAGTCACGTCGTGCACACATTGCTGGTGACAAGAACTGAATTCCCGCCTGCGCCGAGGAACACCACTCGCATTGCACCGACATGCAGAACACCCTCGGATACAAAAACATCCTTGGGCTCGTGAGGAGTACCCCTCAGAAGCGCCCCTCGTATTAGACTGAAATACTCGGGGGCATTGGAAAGAAATGCTCGGGGGGAATGACAGAAACGGGGTGACCAGGCTCCAATCCTGCTCTCATTGCATTGTTGTGGTAATGATGTACAATAACGCCATGAAACGGTGATAATATCACCACGAGGTGACGCACATGTACATACCACGCTGGATAGTGCATCAGTTGGAGCGTTCAAGCCAAATCCTCCCGGTTACGGTCCTCACGGGGGCCCGACAAACTGGCAAGAGCACTCTGCTTGCCAATGAACCGTTGTTCGCCGACTACGCGTACACCACACTTGATGACTATGAGACACGGGGTCTGGCACACGGGAATCCCAAAGCATTCCTAGACACGGCTGCCAACATGGTCATTGATGAAGCCCAGCGCGAGCCCGATCTGTTCCTGGCCGTCAAAGAGGCTGTGCGCAAAGAGAAGACAAGACGCTTTGTCCTCAGCGGCTCAGCGAATTTCCTGCTCCTGCGTTCGATTCAGGATTCACTTGCGGGTCGTGCCAGCTACAGTGTCCTGCGGCAGCCTCTGCACAACGAATGGATGCAGGGTCCGGAGCCCCGCTGGCTGCTGGATGCATTTGAAGGAGAATTTGCATCGTTGCCTTCTGGCGTGTCTCTTGCTCAGGACTTGCCAAAGACGTTGTTCACGGGGTTCCTCCCCGGGATCCGGGATGCCACAGCGAACCTGGCCACGTCGTTCTGGAAAAGCTATATGACGACGCATCTGGAGCGTGACCTGCCAGGCATTTCGGCAGTCGCCTCTCCTCTGGACTATCAGGCAGTCATACGACGCATTGCACAGACGACCGGTTCACTATTGGAGTACAGGTCGGTTTCGGACGACACCGGCGTCTCGGACACGACTGTCCGGCGCTACGTCAGCGCCATGCAGAAAGCATACCTCGTCGCGCTGCTGCCCCCTGCCCCCCTCACTCGCTCGACCTCAGTACGGCGCCAATGGAAGCCATACCTCCTGGACTCGGGCCTCACGTGTACTGTGCTGGACCTGAGGACACCCGCATCTATCAACGACGAACTCCGCGGACACCTGTTTGAAGGTGCCGTGTTCATGGCACTCCAGGCCTTAGCAGACCTGTGGGATTTCTCTTTGTCATTCGTCCGAACCCGCAGGACCGAGCTGCGCGAGGTCGACTTCGTTCTGCAACGTGAGGGCAAGCAGATCGCCGTGGAGGCCAAGGCATCTCATGAGGTCACACTGCATGATGCGCGCCACCTGCAGTGGATGCTGGATCAGGCGCCCGAGTGCCGTTCCGGCATCGTCGTGTATGCCGGGACGGCGGTTCATCAACTGTCCAGAAGGATTGTCGCAGTCCCCTGGACGATGCTGTAGGAAGTGACATCGCCCGGACGGTCGCATGGCATGGGTCATCACCGATATGGGGTCAGCTCGTAAAGGAAGTCAGGCTGGTACATCCGCCTTCGCGGCGAAGGCAGAATCCTTTCGCGACGAGGAAGTCCTCGGGGAAGCAGTGGGGGCGACTCTCGCTACAATACGGTCGGCACGGCTGTTACAACAACTACGACTGTCCCCTGTTACAAGCAGGTTCAACGCGGATGTTACAACAACTACGACTGTCCCCTGTTACACGGTCGGCGCGGCTGTTACAACAACTACGACTGTCCCCTGTTACAGACGGAGGGGTGCGCCCGTGGTGAGGTCCCCGTTTCCTGCTATACTTTCTTGGAAACGAGCACGGGGAGCCATCACGCCCTGGGCTTCCCGTGGACATGTCAACAGCGAGGTGATCGAATGTACGACAAGGAAACTGTGGGGAGACTGAAAGCTGCAAAGTCGAAGTGGCAGGAGGGTGCTGACAAGATCCCTGCCGGCAAGACATGCAAGGCCTATTCGGACTGCACGACGAGTTCTGGCATCGACGTCAAGCTGCTGTACACGCCCGAGGATGTTGTGGAGATGGATTACATGCGCGACCTTGGGTTCCCCGGGAAGTATCCGTACACGAGAGGCTACCAGGCCACCATGTATCGCGGCCGTCTCTGGACCATGCGCCAGTACGCGGGGTTCGCCACAGTGGAGGAGTCCAACCGCCGGTACAAGTACCTGCTGAACCAGGGCCAGACTGGTCTGTCCATCGCGTTCGATCTTCCTACTCAGCTCGGCATGGACGCAGACCATCCACTCTCGGAGGGTGAGGTGGGTAAGGTCGGCGTGTCGGTCAGTTCGCTCGCGGACCTGGAGGTGCTGTTCGATGGCATCCCGCTCGACCAGGTCAGCACGTCCATGACCATCAACGCTCCTGCCGCGGTTCTGCTGGCGATGTACATCGCGCTTGCGAGGCGCAAAGGCATCAGCGCAGACAAGCTGAACGGTACGATCCAGAATGATATCCTCAAGGAATACAGCGCCCGGGGTACCTATATCTATCCACCGGCCCCATCGATGCGCATCATCAATGACACTTTCGCCTATTGCTCCAAGGAAGTCCCCAACTGGAACTCGATCAGCGTCAGCGGCTATCACATGCGTGAGGCAGGATGCACCGCGGTCCAGGAGGTCGCATTTACGCTCGCTGACGGGATCGCCTATGTCGAGGCTGCCGTCAAGGCGGGGCTCGATGTCGACAGTTTTGCGGCTCGCGTGTCGTTCTTCTTCAATGCGCACAACAACCTGCTTGAGGAAGTCGCCAAGTTCCGTGCCGCCCGCCGCATGTGGGCGCGGATCATGAAAGAGCGTTTCCATGCGCAAAATCCAAAGAGCCTGATGCTGCGCTTTCACACGCAGACGGCAGGCTGCACACTCACCAGCCAGCAGCCGGACAACAATGTCGTGCGCGTGACGCTGCAGGCGCTCGCCGCCGTGCTGGGCGGCACCCAGTCACTGCATACAAACAGTCGTGACGAGGCCCTGTCGCTGCCGTCGGAGGACGCGGTGCGCATCGCCCTCCGGACACAGCAGGTCATCGGGTATGAGTCGGGAGTAGCCGACACGGTGGACCCTCTGGCAGGCAGCTACTTCGTGGAATCCATGACCAACCGCATCGAGGAAGAGGCCTTGAAGTACATCGCTAGGATCGATGAGCTCGGCGGGGCAGTGAAGGCGATCGAGCGGGGGTTCATCCAGAAGGAGATTCAGAACAGCAGCTATCAGTACCAGCTGGAGATCGAGTCGGGCAAGAAGGTCATCGTGGGCGTCAACAAGTTCCAGGGCCAGGACAAGCCATTCACAAACCTGATGCACATTGACTCTGCCCTCTATGAGAAGAGACACGAGGAGCTGGTTGCGATGAAGAGCCGCCGCGATGCTGCCAAGGTCGAGGCTGCCCTTGCCAAGGTGAAAGCTGCTGCCGTCAGTGATGCAAACCTGATGCCTGTCCTCATCGATGCGGTCGACGCGTACGCGACCCTCGGCGAAGTCTGCGACGTGCTGCGCTCGGTGTTCGGCGAATATCGGCCGGACGCGTCGTTCTAAGGAGGAGACCATGGAACAGAAGATCAGAGTCCTCGTGGCAAAGCCTGGCCTGGACGGGCACGATCGTGGAGCCAAAGTCCTGGCACGGGCCTTCATGGATGCGGGCATGGAAGTCATCTACACGGGCATCCGCCGTACACCTGAGCAGATTGCGGAGGTGGCCGTGCAGGAAGATGTGGACGTGGTTGCCCTGTCGTGCTTGTCGGGAGCCCACAACACGCTGTTTCCGAAAGTTGTCGACTTGCTGCGGGCAAAGGGAGCCGACGATATGCTGATCATGGGCGGCGGAGTCATCCCTGAAGACGACATCCCGTTTCTCAAAGAGCATGGCATCAGTGAGGTCTTCGGACCAGGGACCCCCCTTGCCACCTGTGTCGACTATATCCGGAGCCACGTGAAGAGGGAAGCCTAGTCAGGTGGACGTCAAGCTGGGTGTGCTGGCCGGCGATACGAGAGCGATCGCGCGTGCGATCACGTGGGTCGAGAATGGTGATCCACGTGGCGCTGAGGTGATCCGGGGCGTCTACGGGAGCACAGGGCGCGCCTATATCGTCGGAGTGACCGGCTCGCCCGGCGCTGGGAAGAGTACGCTGGTTTCGCGACTGGCGGCACTGCTGGCGGCTCGTGGACAGAAGGTCGGCATTCTGGCGGTCGACCCCAGCAGTCCCTTCTCGGGTCGCACGATGTCTACATTCGCAGCATGGGGACCCGGGGGTCACTGGGCGGCCTCAACCGGGCTACCCGAATGGCGGCCCGCATCCTGGATGCCGCGGGGTTTGACTGGGTCTTTGTCGAAACCGTTGGCGCGGGGCAGTCCGAGGTCGACGTCCACGACGTCGCCTACACGACAGTCGTTGTCATGGCACCTGGCATGGGGGACGACATCCAGGCCATGAAGGCAGGCATCATGGAGATCGGCGACCTGTTCATCATCAACAAGGAGGACCGCGATGGGGCGGACCGTACGGCCATGCAGGTCGAATCTGTCCTGCAATTGTCCATGACGACGGGCTGGAATCCTCCCGTTTTCAAGGCTTCGGCCGAACTGAACACGGGCATCGACAGCGTTGTCGACACAATTGAACGGCATCGCGCGCATCTCGTGGCATCTGGAAAGCTGGATGCACTCAAGATACGGATGGCCAGGCTCGACGTGCTCGAGATTCTCAAGGCGCGGCTGACAGACACGATGAAGCAGCAGCTGGACCAGCCGGCCGTTCAGGCCGAGCTGGAAAAAGTCGCCAGCAAGCAGAGCGATCCATATTCGCTGGCAGATGTCATCTTTGAGCAAAGCTGGAGGAATACATGAACCTGAAGAACATCGATCATATCGGCATTGCTGTTGCCAACATGCAGGAGTCGCTGTCATTCTGGGAGGCGTCGCTGGGCATCGAGGTGAACGGCATCGAAGAGGTGGCTGAGCAGCACGTGAGGACGGCGTTCCTGCCCGTGGGCGGCACAGAGATCGAGCTGCTGGAGCCAACGAGTCCGGACAGTTCGGTCGCCAAGTTCATCGAGAAGCGTGGTGAGGGCCTGCATCACATCGCCATTCGAGTCGACGATATCGAAGCAGCTCTCGTGGAGCTGAAGGCCAAGGGTATCCAGTTGATCGACGAGACACCTCGCGACGGCGCAGGTGGGACCCGGATAGCGTTCGTTCACCCCAAGTCAACGCATGGCGTTCTCCTTGAGTTGTGCGAGAGGAAACAGAAGTAGCGCAGAGGGTATCTGAAAAGCAAGCGCCCCGGTTTCCCGGGGCGCTTGTGATTCATGTGACTATGACGAGATGGTACGTCTAGAACACGAGAGGAACGTAGCCGTTCCGGATGCACTCCGAGATGATGCCTCCCACCTGATCGATTTCACACCCCAGGCTCTTGATGGCATTGCTTACAACGGCGTCTTCTGCAAATGAATCACAGGCCATGGGGTGAGCAGTAACCTTGAAGAGCTCAGCGCCAAGGACCCGTATCTCCTCATCCTCGGCGAGAAGCCGTTCGAAGGGACCAAACAGAACAACGCGCACATCATCAAACCAGTGGTTATCATGGGCATTCTGGGCGTACATCAAGCCGGCCATGGCTTTTTCGCGTTCGGCCGTAGAGAGGATGATCAAGATCTTGCGTACTTGCTCCATTGCTTGCCTCCTGTTCCCTGGTGACCACGCGCCGGGCCGCGAATACATACTCAGAATCCAACTACCACAATGTATAGCAGCGCAGTTTTTTGTGTCAATGAGGCGTTGCATCATCTCAATTCATCGTGAACAGAGAGGAGGAAGCTATGACGCTGACATGCTTGTGTGAGCATCGTTCGTGTTGATGGGAAGAACACAGGCTTCAGTCATCTGCGGGAAGAGCCTTGACTTTTTTCGAGGATGATGCAATAATTCGAAACGCAAGGAACTCCGATCTGTGTCTTTCCCTCTGGGAGGAACAGGCGATAGGGTTCATCGAGCAATTGGTGAGCCTGCTGAGTTTGCAAAGGAGCCCTGAGACGGGCTCTTTTTTTTCATTTTTGGGAAAGGGGAGGTGTAGCATGGTTGGTGGTTACATGGGAAAGATCCTCAGAGTGAATCTTACTACGGGAAAGACATCTGAGGAGCCAATTAACGAAGAACTTGCGCGGAAGTTTATCGGAGCAAGGGGTTATGCTGGAAAAATGGTTTTTGATGAGGTGCCTGCAAACGTCGATCCACTTGGTCCTGACAACAAGCTCATTTTTGCAACCGGTCCACTTACTCTCACAGCAGCGCCGACGGGAGGAAGGTACGATGTCGTTACAAAGAGCCCGTTGAGTGGTGTCATCGCCGGTTCAAACTCTGGAGGTTTCTTTGGTCCGGAACTGAAGAAAACAGGATACGACTTCTTGATCGTCGAGGGTAAATCAAACAAGCCCGTTTACCTTTGGGTTACAGACGACAAGGTTGAAATCAAGGACGCAAGTCACATTTGGGGGAAAGACACTCACGTTACAACAGATATGATTCTTTCGGAGCTTGGCGATAAGAGCATAAAGGTTGCTTGCATCGGACCCGGTGGAGAGAATCTCGTCAAGTTTGCGGCCGTGATCAACGACAAGGCAAGAGCTGCTGGAAGAACAGGCGTCGGTGCAGTCATGGGTTCCAAGATGCTCAAGGCTGTTGCTGCCAAAGGTACTAAGAGAGCTCCAATTGCGAACCCCGAGAAGTTCAAGGAAGCACTCAGAGTTGCAATGGATAAGATAAAGGCAAATGGCGTCACTTCGCAAGGGCTGCCTACCTATGGAACGATGGTCTTGAACCACATCATTGACGAACATGGAATGTATCCCGCGCATAACTTCCAGAAAGGCACATTTGATAAGGTTGATAATGTTTCGGGAGAAAAACTCAAAGACACGTACCTTGTAAGGAACAAGGCGTGCTATGCCTGTCCCATCGCTTGCGGAAGGGTATCCAAACTGCCTGATATGGAGGAAGAAACCGAGGGACCTGAATACGAAACAAGCTGGGCTTTCAGTGCGGATTGCGGCATTGACGACCTTGCTGCAGTTATCAAGGCAAACGACCAGTGCAACAAGATGGGTCTTGACACAATAGCTACAGGAACAACGATTGCATGCGCAATGGAGCTTTACGAGAAAGGTTTCTTGAAGAAAGAAGAGTTTGGAAGTGCTCCAGAACTCAAGTTTGGAAACACAGAAACCATACTTGTCTACCCTGAGCTCATCGCAAAAAGGGCTGGACTTGGCGACAAACTTGCCGAAGGTTCCTATAACTTCGCTTCAATGCACGGACATCCAGAGCTTTCCATGAGCATGAAGAAACAGGAGCTCCCAGCATATGATCCAAGAGGTGCACAAGGACATGCGCTTGCATATGCGACATCCAACAGAGGAGGTTGTCACGTAAGAGCCTATATGATTTCTCCTGAAATTTTAGGGATTCCAGAGAAACTTGACCCGTTTGTAGTCGAAGGTAAGGCAAAGTGGGTTAAGATCTTCCAGGATCTTACTGCAGTTATTGATTCCGAAGGGCTTTGCCTTTTCACTTCTTTTGCTCTTGGTGCAGATGATTATGCTGCAATGCTTTCTGCAGCTACGGGCTTTGATTACACGGCAGACGAGGTTATGAAAGCAGGTGACAGAGTCTGGAACTTGGAGAAACTCTGGAACTTGAAGATTGGCATGACCAAGAAAGACGATTATCTCCCACCAAGATTCATGAATGAGCCGCTTCCAGATGGTGCTGCAAAAGGACAAGTCGTACATATTGAACAACTTCTCTCTGATTACTACAATGTGAGAGGCTGGAGCAAAGAAGGTGTCCCAACAGAAGAGAAACTGAAAGACCTTAGTCTATAGTATAGTTCTTCAACGTAATCGATTATAAGGCCTACCAAAACAGGTAGGCCTTCTTGGGAGGGGAAAATGTGGGAAAAGACAAGCTAACATTTGGAGACTTCACCGTTACAATTCCTGACAACAGGAACCTGAAGAAAGTCTACATCGAAATTACAAGCAAATGCAACTTAAATTGTAAGATGTGCTTTAGAAGGTTCTGGAACGATGAAGTCTTCGAAATGGATTTCGAAAAATATCTAAAGATACTTGAAGAGCTCAAAGAATTCACAAGCCTTGAGACAGTGTACCTTGGGGGAATTGGAGAGCCGCTGTTTCACTCAAGGATTCTCGATATCATTGAGAGAACAAAGGCATCAGGCTACAGAATTGAGTTTGGGACAAATGGTACTCTTCTGAATAAGTACGCAGGGGACGTGATTCGGTCAGGTGTCGACAAAGTTATCGTTTCAATAGATGCACCAGACGCGAAGGTATATGAGGATATTAGAGGCACGGATTTCTCTCAGATTGAGGGTAATGTGATGTATCTTCAAGAAGCGAAAAGAAGACTAAACGCTCATAACCCAGAAGTCATGATCGAAGTGGTTGCAATGAAGAGCAATTTGGATTTGCTTCCGAGTATCCTGCCACTTGCTTCAAGACTGGAAGTAACATCGGTCATAATCTCGAACATCATGCCTTTTAGCAAAGAGCTTTGTAGTGAGACCCTATACGATGGTTCTTTTGACTACAATGCCTTTATCGACAAAATGAACAATCAAGTTGGCAAGTACAGACTTAAGACGGTCTTCCCCAAATTTGAGCTCTTGACGGAGAGGAAATGCCAATTCATCGAACAAAATGCAACCGTGATAAGGTCTGATGGGGAAGTTGCCCCTTGCTACAGGCTACTCCATAGCTATACCGAATATATCTTTGGAAGGGGAAAAGAGGTTGATGCGTTCTCTTTCGGAAATGTTTTTAAAGATACGCTTTTGGATATCTGGAATGGAAGAGATTACAAATCTTTCAGATACAGCGTAAAGAACGCATTGTTTCCTTCTTGTACCGATTGTCCACTTAGAGATTCCTGTGATTTTTGTTTGACAACAGACTCAGATTGTTTTGGTAATCTCCCTTCTTGTGCAGATTGCCTTTGGTCGAGAGGGATTGTTCAGTGTCCGTAGTTCTAGCCACCTCCAATCGGTGGAAAGATTGAGATCTTATCTCCATCTTCGATCAGGGTTTCTTCTTTGTTTACAAATTCAACATTCCTCCCATTCAGAAGGTAGATGTAATCTCCTTTAAGGTTCATATCTTCATTAAGCAGCTCGCCCTCAAGCACTGGATACTCTGAAACAAGCTTCCTGATAACTTCAATAAAGGTACTACCGGAAATTTGAACTGAATCATGATTGATTTTTTTTCTTATCGTTAGATACCCTTTCACGGTTGCAGTTGCCATTGTCTCACCTCAGCAAGCATTGTAGGCAGGCCGTCGAAAAAGACAAATAGCGCATCGACTCATCCAGAATGCAGGTGAACTGGCTCCGTCAACTCATGAGAGAGTAAGTGAACGATGGTATCGTTCAGTCAAAGGCTGTATGCTTTGATATTGGTCAAGGAGGTTGGCACATGAGTGATGGGACAAAAACTGCGATCGTGGGTGGAGGTGTCATGGCGAATGCCTTCGTCGAATCGCTTCTCGCCAAGGGCATTGCGTCCGAGGACGACGTGATGGTCAGTTCTCGCAGTTGGGCTACGCTTGAGGTCATGCGCGAGCGACACCACGTTCACACGACGCTCTCCAACCGCGAGGCAGTCCAGTTTGGGGACGTTGTTCTCCTGGCGGTGAAGCCCCAGAATCTCGAGCGTGTCTTTGGTGACATCAAGGGAGCCATGCGGCCGGAACAAGTCCTGCTGTCGATCGTGGCTGGAGCCAGTATCGACAGGCTGAGGGAAGGCACGGGCCATGACCGTATCGTGCGATGTATGCCCAACACCCCCGCTCAGGTCGGCGCAGGCGTGAGTGTCTGGATAGCCAGCTCTCAGGTAGTCGAAGAGGACCGGACACTGGCCCGTTCGGTTCTTGGTGCAGTGGGCGTCGAGATAGAAGTCGACGAAGAACGATACGTAGACATGGCGACGGCGGTGAGCGGCACCGGACCTGCATACGTCTTCCTGTTTATCGAGGCATTCATGGACGCCGCCGTCCACCTTGGATTTCAGCGTGACATTGCACTGGAGCTCGTACTGCAGACGATGGAAGGCTCGCTCAAGCTCGCTCGGTCCAGCCACAAGCATGTTGCTGATCTCAAGAACTCTGTCACGTCGCCAGGCGGGACCACTGCTGAAGCACTCTATGAGCTGGAGAAGGGCGGGTTCAGGACAGCTCTGTCAAAGGCCGTCTGGGCAGCTTACCAGCGCACCCTTACCCTCAAGGGCTGACCACTGTTCGGGTCTGTTGTCTGCTGGCCGACGCCGGAACGTCAGGAGCGCAGCCTGATGTCGTTGGCCGCCTGACCGCGGTCGACAAGCCCATCGTGTTCGAGTGCGGCCACGATGCGTTCCAGCCATGGCCCGTCGGTTTCTTCTTCTGTCTGAAACAGTCGGGTCCTGAGTTCTGCCAGACCGATTGACTCGTCCGACGCAAGGCCGCGCAGAAGTTCGATGATGCGGCCACGCCAGATACGGTTTGGCTTGCCGCGGTGCGAGGGCTCGGATACTCGGGGCGGAACAGCCTCGGCCAGCCCGAACGCTGAACGGCAGGCGTTTGCGACGGGGCAGAACAGGCATCGGGGGCTGCGGGCCGTGCAGTACTGCGCGGCGATATCCATGCAGGCCTGGTGCCAGTCGGAACTGCGCCCGCGAGGATACACTTCGCCGGCGACGTGCACCAGGAGGGGTTCGGGCATGACCTCGAGGGTCGTCGCGAGTTGCAGGAAGAGCCGGCTGTACAGCCTGCGGATGTTGACATCCAGAACGACGACGTCTCGGTGGAAGGCAAATGAGAGGATGGCCGACGCCGTATACGGCCCAAGGCCGGGGAGCGACAGCAGGTCATCGGCAGTGTCCGGTAGAAGCCCGCCAAAGCGCTCGACGACGGCGCGTGCGCAGTCTCGCAGCCGCAGAGCCCTGTTGTTGTAGCCCATGCCTTGCCATGCACGGATAATGGTTGCGTTGTCCGTGGCTGCGAGCGCGCTGAAGTCAGGATACTGCTGAAGGAAGAGGGGCAACTTCTCCTGGATGCGAGCCGTCCGGGTCTGCTGGAGCATCGTCTCGGAAACGAGAACGACGTACGGATCGGGATTGGGGACTCTCCACACAAAACGACGCGCGTGGGCCGCATACCAGCCCAGGACCATTGCCTGCACGCGCTCGACCGTGGTCAGATCGACCGAGAGACCAGCGACGGCGCTCCTCCCAGCCTTTAGAGCGGCGGCGGTCTTGATGCGCGGTGCGGTATCCGGGCGTTTCATGAATGCAGTATAGCAGGACAATTGTTTGCAGCGATAGTCCAGACAGCGATAATGGACGAGACAGCATGGGCCGTGTTGTCGACCGCGCCGGACGAAGACGTGCATTCAGGATAGATGTCGAAAATGGGTGGGTAGCGGTATGGATGAGAGGATGAAGAAGGTTCGGCAGGCAGTAGAACACGAGCTCGTCTGTTCGGCTCACAGCATGGCCCATGTATGGCGCGTCTATCGCTTGTGTCTGAAGCTTGCGGAGAAGGAGACAAATGTGGACGTCGAGGTTCTGGAGTTGGCCTCTCTCCTCCACGACATCGCAAGGGTGCGCGAGGACACAGATGACACCGGCATGACTGACCACGCCGTTCTGGGAGCGGCGATGGCTGAGCCGATCCTCCGTGACGCAGGATACCCTGAGGCGACGATTCGCGACGTCTGCTCGTGTATCGAAACGCACCGGTTCAGGGGTGATGCCGTCCCAGTCACCATCGAGGCCAAACTCCTGTTTGATGCAGACAAAATCGATTCTCTTGGAGCAGTCGGTATCGCCAGAGCGTACATACTGGCCGCCGGATATGGCGAAGCAATGTACAGTGACGAGAACGTTGCTGACTATGTTGCCCGCAATCACGTTGGTGGCACGGCAACCGGGCGCATCCGGGTTCTGGGCGAACACACGCCCAACCTCGAATTCGAGATCGCATTCAAGCGTATCCCGGACCGACTGTTCACGCCCCAGGCGCGCGCCATCGCCACCGACAGGCTGGTCGTCATGGAGGCGTTCTTCGACCGCCTCAAGGCTGAACTGGACGGGCAGGCCTGAGAGGCGAGGGTGGGAAAACCACCAGGCCTGTCGCGTTGACACATGCGCCGTAGAAGGCCATACTGGGCATGTGGCTGGCCGTGCAGGTAACCAATGGCTGACACAGGAGGAACATATGGAAGAGATCAAACGCATCGCCGTCGGGGATATGGCGCCCGACTTCACCTTGAACGACAACCGGAAGCGGCCCATTCACCTGGCCGACTACCGCGGCAAGAAGGTTCTGCTTTCGTGGCACCCTCTCGCATGGACAAGAGTGTGTGCCGAGCAGATGAAGGCGCTCGAAGCTCACCTCGCGGACTTCTCCCGTCTCAACACGATCGCACTCGGCATGAGTATCGATCCCGTTCCGTCGAAGAATCAATGGGCCAAACAGCTGCTCATCGCCGAGACCATGCTGCTGTCCGACTTCTGGCCCCATGGAGGCGTGGCGCTTACGTATGGGCTGTTCCGCGACATCGAGGGGTACTCCGAGCGTGCCAACGTGCTCATCGACGCATCGGGCAAAGTCACCTGGGTGAAGGTCTATCCCGTCCACGACCTGCCCGACATCGACGAAGTACTGGCGCACTGTGCAAAGTGATCACTTGGAGGCACCTATGGATGTCAAGAATGCTATCGAGGCCCGCAGGGCATATCGTTCTTTTGATCCTGTAGCTATCACTGACGACCTAATCTGGGACCTGGCCCGTTCCGCAAATCTCTCGGCGTCGTGTTTCAACAACCAGCCGTGGCGATATGTGTTCGTTCGCGATCCCGACATGCTGGCGAAAGTGTGCACGGCGATGACGAAGGGCAACCAATGGACGGAACGAGCTTCCATGATCATCGCCGTCTTCAGTCGGCCCGAATTGGACTGTGTCATCAAGGAGCGCGAGTACAACTGGTTCGACACGGGTATGGCGACGGCCCTGCTCATCCTGCGAGCGACTGAGCTGGGACTGGTCGCGCACCCGATTGCCGGTTTTCGTCCAGATGAGGTGAAGCCGATGCTGGGAATACCGGAGAACATGAGACTGCTGACGCTGGTCATTGTAGGCAAGCACACGACCGTCCCCAACCCCATTCTCTCCGAAAAGCAGTTACACGATGAAGTTGAGCGGCCGCCGCGCCTTCCGCTTGAACGGATCGCCTTTATAGACAGGGTGCCGGACGGAGCGCCGGTTGGGGAGCCTATCCCTCACTGAGCGCCGAGGCCAGGCACGTCTTCCTCAACGACGATGACGGTGCAAAATAAGGGCCCCTGCGCAAACCAGGGGCCTTCCTGTATGAATTAGCGCGGGCAAGGTCAGGATAATGGCAGGCCGAACACCTGCCAGGGAGTGCTGTACAGCGAGAGTCCCCGGTAGCCGGCGCGGATGTGCAGCATGACCTGGGTGGCTGCTGCTGCCTCGGGCATGCTGATGTCAATGGTCACATCCAGTCCGTTTTCGGTGGTGACCACTGACGTTGCCACCGAGGCTCCACTCACGAGGTCCATGGCACTCGCCTCCTTCCCGTGCTGCAGGCTGATGACGAGCTTGGGCTGCTCGGCAAATGGAGTACCCGTCGCGACGGGAAACACGGAGACTTCTGCGACCGAATCCTCGGTCGGGGCTGCAGGAAAGGAGAGGAGCAGGCGCAGTATCCCCGGCGTGGGCCTGCTGGCAGTGACTGAGCGCAGCTCAACGTTGTGGCCAAACCGTTCCAGCAGGAAGTCGGTGGGGATGAGAAAGAATGGAGCGTCTGCCGAGGAGAGTTGCACGTACTGATCCTCGAAGAAGACCTCGTTCTGGCGCGAAAAACTGGCCAGCAGGCGGTAGGCGACGTCGGTCTGGCTGCGATAAAGCAAGGTCGTCGCATACTTCAGTGCCTCCTGATCTGTGGTCAGTTTGAGATTGCGCAGCTGGATGGGCAGCCCAGCCACAAACCCGGGCGGGGTCAGTACCGCCAGCGGATTGTACAGGAGGGGCGACGGGAAATGTCGCTGATGGACGAGGTATGTGTAACGAGACGGGTGCAGGTCAAGGTCGTGCAGAGCTGCGGTGACGAAGAGATACGCGGCCTGGTGGTCAGGGTTGAGGTCCAGTGGCGACGGGAAGAGCACCACGGTTGGGTGGAACGCCTGTATGACCTTCTCCAGATCGGCGGTGACCGCGGCAGCATTGTAAGGAGATCCCGGACTTAGAGCATCGGGATAGGGGACCGACCGGGTATCGGTGGCAACATGAAGCCTGCTTGTGCCGGGTTGCCAGGTCGTTTCCCAGATGCGCAGCGTTCCCGAGTCGGGATAGCCGAGGAACGTCAGGCAATCAGGCGTCAGCCCAAGAGAGGCAGCGCCCTTGACGGCTTCCGCGTGACGCAGCTCGCCCAGTGCCCTGAACTCGCTTGGTGTAAGCGCCGGGACCTTCTTCAGCGCCCAGTAGGCGATCTCGTAGTTGTCTCCATACGTAAGGTACACCATATGGACCTTTGCTCCTGCTTTGAGAGCATTCTGGATAGCTCCGGCATTCGCGATGCACTCATCGTCGGGATGGGGAGCTATGACGAGGAGGGAATCCGTCGAATGAATCTCGGGAAGCTGGTTTTCGGGCTGAGACAGGGAAGTCGCAAGCTGGGGTGCCGTGGCTGATGGACCGAAGAATCCCAGCCAGATGGCGGTTCCTGCAGCGAGCAGCACACTCATGGAGATGAGGAGAACGATCACAGCCTTTCGTTTCATGGGGCTATCGACTGTCCCCGTGTTCTGCTGACAGGCTCACGGGCAGCGGCTTCAATGGGCTCATGCGTCAGGATACGAGCTGTCTCAGGATCTCCTCTGAACGGGCGAACAGCAAAGCGTGACCCTCGTCGGGATACCACCGCGTCAGGGTATGAGGAAGGACGGATGCAAGTTCTTCAGCCATGGCGGGCGGAGTGATGATATCTTTGCGACCCTGCCACAGCTGGACCGGGAACGCAATGCTCTTCAGTGCGAGATGCCAGGAACCGGGGTAGAGAGCCAGTTCCTGCGCGGCGCCGGCTACACCTTGTCTGAACGCCTCAGTCAGGTTTGTTCGGAGCATGTCCTTGATGTCCGGTCGCTCGAGTATGGACTTGTCCACGTCGGGCCGTTCCGCTGCCATACGCGTCAGCACTGAGGGGAAGTCGGCTTGTACCTCTTGCATGCTGCGAGCAAGCATGCGCCGGGCAAGCCAGGGGAAGCGCGCTACCGAGACGAACATCCGGCGCTGATCAGGGTTCATGGCAAGGCGGACGGCCTGGTTGCGAAGTGGAGACATGCCCGAGACGATCCCCGCAGCGGTCAGTCTCTCATTGATGCGGTCTGCGCACGCGACGACGTAGGGGCTTCCTGCTGAAGTGCCGAGGACCGCAAAATCGTAGATGCGGAGGTGTGAAACAAGCTGGATGACGTCTTCCGGCCAGTCCGAGAATAAGCGTCTTGGTTTGGGGTCCGACAAACCAAACCCGGGCCTGTCGGGTGCGATGAGTCGAACACCAACTGCCCGTGCAGGAGTGTCCAGAGCGATGCCTTCGAGTCGCGACGCCGGGAACCCATGGAAAAAGAGCACCGGTTTCCCCGACGGGTCGCCAAATTCCGCATACCCAAGGGCACGTCCATCGACGAGTTTGATTGTCTGATCAGTCAATGCCATCTGCGCCTCACTCGGCTCGGAGATGTGTCTGGAGTCTCCAAAGCTTGAGTTTACCATGAAGCGACGGCCAATCAACTGTCACACGGCGAACACAGGTTGCGCGAAGCGTCGGTTGCGTACGCCAATCCGTCACTCCCGCGCCCCTTCGTCATTCCCCCCCGAGCATTTCTTTCTAATGCGAGGGGTGCTCTCGGCGAAGGCGGGAATCCAGCCCTGCCCTTGTTGCAGCATGTTACAGCAACTATGACTGTCCCCTGTTACACAGTCCGTCATTCCCCCGAGCCTTTCAGTCTAAGGCGAGGGGTGCTTCTCCGCGAAGGCGGGAATCCAGCGTTGTCGTTGGAGTCAGCAGCCGCTTGTGGCTGGAGTCGTGGTTTCCACGTCAGCAGCCCGCCTTTGCACGTTTTCCAGCAGCTGGTGCAGGTCATACGGCTTGCCCAGGAACCCCTGGACACTACCCTCCTTGACCATCTGGTTGACGGTGCCGTTGGAGGTGTACCCGGAGTTCAGCAGGATGGGGACCGTGGGGTCCAGGGCCCGGATGGCTTGGACGACTTCGCCGTTAGTCATGCCCGGCATGGTCATGTCCAGCAGGATGAGTCCGATGCCTGCAGGGTGCTCCCGCAGGACGTTCAGGGCTGATGCTCCGTCCGGTGCTGTCAGGACCATATACCCACTCCTGGTGAGGAGAGCCTGTGCGACCGTGCGCACGACTGGCTCGTCTTCAACCACCAGGACGGTGCCACTGCCTACGTTCACAGGGAGGGGACTGGGAGTGAAGGACTGTGTGGGTTCTTCCAGGCATCGAGGGAGGTAGATATCGAAAGTTGTTCCGACACCTTCCGTGGATACTGCCGTGATCCACCCGCCGGCCTGCTTGACGGCACCGTAGACGACGGAGAGTCCCAGGCCCGTGCCGGACCCCACTGGTTTCGTCGTGTAGAAGGGTTCAAAGAGATGCTGCATGGCCTCCGAAGACATCCCGGACCCCGTATCTGTGACACTGAGATGGACGAACTCCCCTGTGCGTGCAAACGGATGGTTG
>JAPLGH010000128.1 GCA_026390285.1 Caldisericota bacterium | reverse complement strand
TGCGAGAGCGACATGTCAATTGACCTGAAGAATGTGGACCATGTGTACGACAGGGGCGAGCCCTTTGAGTACTTCGCTCTCCGGGGGATCAGCCTGCATATCGACGAAGGTGCCTTCGTGGGCATCGTGGGAAGGACAGGCTCGGGCAAGTCGACACTGGTTGAGCACCTGAATGGGCTCCTGTTTTCGGCACGGGGTGACGTTATTGTCGATGATGAGGTTGTATCCAACGACCGGAAAGTGCTTGCCAAGGTACGTCGCAGAGTGGGCATTGTGTTCCAGTATCCCGAGGACCAGTTCTTCGCCGAGACTATCTTTGAAGAGGTGGCCTTTGGCTGCCGCAACTATGGGTTCAGCAAAGAGCAGGTCGACGAAAGCGTTCACAGAGCAATGAAAACAGTCGGTCTTGATCCAGAGCGCTTCTTGTCGCTGTCCCCCTTTCAGCTCAGCGGGGGAGAACAGCGACGCGTAGCTATCGCCTCGATCATCGCTATGGGTCAGAAGTACATCGTGCTCGATGAGCCAACCGCAGGGCTCGATTCTGGCTCCAAGCTGGCGGTCCTGGCCGAGCTGGAGTCGCTGCGCCAAACGACTCATGTCACTGTTATTCTTGTGTCCCACAACATGGACGAGGTTGCCGAGTTCTGCAAGCAGGTGATCGTCCTTGACAATGGAACGGTGGCGTTTCAGGGGTCGACTGACACCTTTTTCAGCAACGCCGCTCTGGTCGACAGAACGGGTCTGGAGCTTCCAGAGAGCTATCGTCTTGCGCGCGCCCTCAAGGCCTGCGGAAGCATCCTGACGGTGAATGAGGCCTCGACGGAGCGGATGCTGGAATCGTTGAAGCTGAGTGTCTCTGACCTCGGAGGAGCATAGTGGCGCTGTCTCGCAGCTTCGTTCTTGGGCAGCACTACCCTGGATCTTCACTGATACATCGATCTGGCGCCCTGGTGAAGCTTGTCTCGACGATTGTTCTCATGATTGGAGTCTTTGTCGCGACGAAGACAGTACAGTATGTTCCTATTGTCGCTCTGCTGGTCGTTGGCATCCTGGTTTCGAGAATACCTCTGCGTTTTTTTGCCCGTGGTCTCAAACCTATCTTGTTCCTCATTGTGCTCACAGTCGTCGTGCAGATATTCTTCACTCCTGGCAAGATCATCTGGCAATTCTGGTTTGTTCGAGTCACGCGAGAGGGGTTGGGATTGGCGGGTTTCATACTCTGCAGGCTGGTGCTGCTGACGCTGGTGAGTGTCCTGCTGACGGCCAGCACTTCTCCCATAGAGCTGACTGACGCCGTGTCGGATCTGCTGAAACCCCTGAGCCACATTGGAGTGCCTTCGGCTGAAGTTGCTCTTGTGATGAGCATCGCCATGCGGTTTGTGCCCACGATTCTCGAGGAGACCGAACGCATCATACGTGCTCAGGTTTCGCGCGGCGCCCGGATCGGGGAAGGCAGCCTTGTCATGCGAATGAAGAGCTTCATTCCGATCCTGATACCCTTGTTCGTTTCCTCCTTCCGTCGGGCGGACGATCTGGCCGTCGCGATGGAAGCGAGAGGTTTTCGCGTGGGAGATCCGCGGACAAGATATCATGCTCGCCACTTCCAGTCCTTTGATGCTTTCATTCTTTTTGGAACAGCGGTTGCTGTGTCCGGGGTCATCCTATGGCGCCTGTTCCTGTAACCGTCCGCATGGACATAGCCTACGACGGTTCTTTCACGTATGGGTTCCAGAAGCAGGAGTCCCTGCCCAGTGTGCAGGGTATCGTCGAAGGGGCGCTGAAGGCCGTGTCTGGATCATTCATCCCGGTTGTTGGAGCGTCAAGAACCGACAGAGGTGTCCACGCCCTACACAATGTTGTGAGTTTTGTCCTGCGCGATGATGCTCTCTTCGAGCGCGTCGCACGGCGACTCCCCATTATGATGCCTGAGTGGCTCACTATTCGCAGTTGCGTTCGCGAGAGTGCCAACTTCAGCGCCCGATTCTCCACACTTGGAAAGACGTACGCTTACATATTCATCAAAGAAGGGCAGTGGACGCCATTCCTCGCTCGCTATGCGTATCGACTCGAGTATCCTGTCAAGACCGCTGCAATGAATGATGCTGCGCATGCGATGCTGGGAACTCATGACTTCAAGGGGTTTGGGAATATCGATCCGAGCAGGCGGCATAGGGATACGACGTGTACGCTGAGCGCGGCTGACGTCGTCGAAACGGACAAGCTAGTCATCTTCACGGTGTCGGCCGATCATTTCCTGTATCATATGGTACGCCGCATGGCATACTTCGTCCTCAAGGCCGGGCAGGGGAGGATCGGTGCCGAAACGTGGAACGAGGCGTTTACCGGACCCGACGTCCCGTACACGCGGCAGGTGATGGCGGCTGGCGGCCTCTATCTGGTTGCCGTCGATTACCCTTGATTACTGATTCTCAGTGCATGTTGCCGTCTGCCCGAACCCTCTCCGGGCAAGCGAGTTTTGTGCTGTTTGCAGCCTCAAGGCGTTGACTAATCGCGGGTTTGTGGTAATCTAGTTAGGAATTGACCAGGAGGATATGAATGAAGACAACGTTTTTTAGACCAGAAACGGTTACCCGTCGATGGATACTGATTGATGCTACGGACCAGAGCGTTGGGCGGCTTTCGGTGATCATTGCTAACATTCTTCGTGGCAAGGACAGACCGGAGTTCACGCCGAATGCCATGGTTGGCGACAATGTTATCGTCATCAACGCTTCGAAGTTGGCAATCGATCCGAAGAAGGGCACGCAGACGATGCACTATCATCACTCGTTCTATCCGGGTGGCCTCAAGGCTACGAATTGGAACAAGATGCTAGAGACGCGGTCGGACTTCCTGCTCAAGCGTGTGGTTCGTGGTATGTTGCCCAAGAACACGCTTGGCAAGGAACTGCTTAGCAACCTGCGCGTCTATCAGGGACCCGAGCATCCTCACCAGGCCCAGAAGCCTGTTGAGTTCAAGGCAAACTAGGGAG
>JAPLGH010000171.1 GCA_026390285.1 Caldisericota bacterium | reverse complement strand
GCCGCCTCCTGCGCCGCTCTCAGGCACTGGGTCGCATGATCGGCATCGAGGGTGCCTTCATGGGCAAGGTGGCGGACACGGTGATCGACGTCATGAAGGGGCCGTTTCCCGAGCTTCTGGCCGAGGCTGACCGCATCAAGGGCGACATGCAGGTCGAAGAGTTGCGGTTCGACCATACGCTCCGGGAGGGGCTGGTCGAGTTCACCAAGGCCGTGGAGACTGTGCGCCAGGACGGGAGGGACACCCTGCCCGGCAACACCGCGTTCTACCTGCACGACACGATGGGCTTCCCGGTCGAGCTGACGACTGACCTCTTGCGGGACGCCGGCCTCAAGCTGGACCGAGAAGGCTTCGACGCCCTGCTGAATGACCAGCGCCATGGCGGCAGCGAGTCGTCGGGTGTCGAAGACGCAAGCCGCGAACGAACCGGGTACGTCAAGCTGAGAGACACGGTCGGCAGCTCGCATTTCGTCGGCTATGAAACACTGTCGGCCGAGGCTGTGGTCACTGGCCTCCTGAAAGACGGCGCTGCTGCCAGCAGTGCCAAAGCAGGCGATCATGTGGGGTTGATCCTGTCTTCCACGCCGTTTTATGGCGAGAAGGGTGGCCAGGTCGGGGACACGGGCGTCATCACGACCCAGGGTGCGCGCTTCGAGGTCACGGACACCAGGACCCCCGTGGAAGGGTTGATCATCCACGAAGGCGTCCTGGTCGAAGGTGCCATGGCTGCGGGGGATACGACCCGTGCAGAAGTTGATCCCGAGCGGCGAAAGGCGATTGCTCGGGCACATACGGCAACCCATCTCCTTCAGGCCGCTCTGCGCTCTATCGATCCGACCGTCCAGCAGAAGGGTTCCAAGGTCATGCCGGACGAGTTCCATTTCGACTTCAGTTTTCGCGGCAGCCTCGGCCCGGACGACCGCAAGGCCCTGGAAGAGAAGGTGCTGGGGTTCATCACGTCCAATGTTCCCGTGCGGACTGACGTCATGCCCATCGAGGAGGCGCGCAAGACGGGCGCGCTCGCGTTCTTTGGCGAAAAGTACGGCGCGGCCGTGCGCGTGGTCTCAGCCGACGGCATCTCGAAGGAGCTGTGTGGCGGAACGCACGTCACCGCGACGGGCGACCTCGGCTTCCTGCACATACGCTCCATGCGCAGCATTGGGACGGATACGAAGCGCATCGAGGCTTCTGTCGGGCTGGGCGCACTGCACGAATTGTGGGCGTATCAGGACGGGGTGGAGCAGGTGGCCAGGGCACTCGACTGTGCACCGGTCCCGGCAGAGGTCACGCGTGCGGTGGAAGACGTCACGGCCGTGGTCAAGGAGCGCGACCGCCGCATCGAAGGGTTCATCGCTGCGGCGACGGACCGGCGCGTACGCGACCTGATCGCCCAGCCGGCGAGCATCAAGGGCCAGCCGGTCGTCGTGGCCACGTTCGAAGGCCTGACAGCCGAAGCCCTGCGTAGTGCGGGCGACATGGCCGAGCAGCAGCTGGGAGACGGCGTGTTCATCGGCATGGCATCTGGCGGGGACGGCTTCACCGTGATCAAGGTGTTCGGCACGGCTGGTGCAACGTTCTCGGCACGCGGCATCTTCAAGACCCTGACGGACAAGTATGGCGGCAAGGGCGGTGGCAACGACCGCATGTGCCAGGGCCGCATCGCTGGCCTGCCGACCGCCGGGGAACTGGAGGCACTGCTTGGCTGACGGTCCAACAGCATCCAAGGTCACGCTCTGCCTCGACGTGGGTGAGCGCCAGATTGGCCTTGCCCGAACGGTCGCTGACATGGGGACTGCATTCCCTGCTGGATCGATCGACATGGGAGATCCAGCAGGGACAGCACGGACCGTGGTCAACCGCATCGTGCTCGAGGGCGCCGGCTGCCTGGTCGTGGGCCTGCCGCTCGGGCTGGACGGAACGGATTCGATACAGACACGCAAGGTACGACGGTTCGTGGGCTTCGTGCGCAAGGATCTGGCTGCAAGGGGTCTCAACAGGACCGTGCGCGTCGAGCTGGTGGACGAGCGCCTGTCGTCGGTTGCTGTCGAGCGTGCCGCCGCGAGCGAAGGGCTGTCGGGTTTCGCCGGACGCGCCACCAAGGACCAATGGGAAGCGGTTTACATTCTGCAGGGCTATCTGGACCGTCCTTCACCAGTACATCCGAAACGTGACTGAGATGGACGAGGACACAGAGAACACGCCTGAGGTCGCAGAACCAACTCCCACCCGGTCGCCGGGCAGCCTGCGGGTCAAGGCCGCGCGCGTCGTCGGTGTCCTGCTGGTGCTCGTGATCATCGCCGGCGCGGTCGGCTGGCTAGGATTCGTGCGCGTTGTCCCGGTGCAAGGGCGCGGTGCCTATGTCGATGTCCGTGCCGGGGACAGCGTGACCGGGGTCAGCGAGCGGGTCTTTGCGCTGGGCATGACTTCCGGCCCGCAGGCTCTGCGCTGGTACTGGCGGCTGAGACGTGGTGGCTCACTGCGCGAGGGGCGCTATGTGCTGAGCGGTATTGGTACGATGGAGGCTCTGTACCAGCAGCTTGCGTCGGGCTCTCCCCTGACAGTGCGCGTGGCGTTCCCTGAAGGCTTCACCGTCCAGCAGATGGCGACGCGCCTCGAGGAACAGGCCGGCATCGCGGTGGATGACTTCCTGAAGGCCGCCAGAGATGACCAGGGCAAGCTCCTTGAAGGGCGGCTGTTCCCTGATACGTATGAATTCCTGTACGCAGGTGATGCTGCCGAGGTTGTCGCACGGATGCTGGGCAGGTTCGCGGATGTCGTGCCTTCCGACTGGGCGACTCAGGCGGCCAAGCGCGGGCTGACCGGCGACCAGCTGGTCCGCGTCGCCTCCATCGTCGAGCGGGAAGCCAAGTATGATGCGGACCGTCCGCTGGTCGCCAGCGTCATCTTCAACCGCCTCAAGGAGGGGATGCTCCTTCAGATGGACGCCACACTCGGCTATGTCCTTCCCAGTCACAACGGATTCTACACGTATGACGAGTTGAAGGTCGACTCTCCCTACAACACCTACATGCATCCCGGGTTGCCACCGACTCCCATCTGCAATCCGGGCCTGGCGTCGCTGGAAGCTGCGGCGCACGCTCCAGCAAGCGCCTTCTACTACTTCCTCGCCAAACCGGACGGTCACTGCGTCTTCGCACGGACGTT
>JAPLGH010000069.1 GCA_026390285.1 Caldisericota bacterium | reverse complement strand
GGGCGTGCCCATCCGACATGGAACAGGAGGAGAGCGATGGTCCCAAGCGGGTCCAGGTGACGGAAAGGGTTCAGGCTGAGGCGCCCGGTCTCGACGGGCGTCGTGTCGCCAAGCTTCCATGCCGTCCAGGCATGGAAATACTCATGGATCGTAATAACAATCAGGATCACCGGCACCTGGACAATCCAGATGGGTATCTCGCTGCGGATGTAGTTCAACAGTCCCTGCATATGCTCTGTCCTTTCTCGACGATACGCCGGTTCTGCCGGCTGGTTTCATGGAGTCATAGTAGCCGGGTTTCCGCCTTACGCAATCGCTTGGCAACCAGCGATTCTTCATTGCGGCTGCCGACTTTCTTGCTACAATCAACGCATGATCAAGATGCGGGTAAGGTACAGCAAGGAAGAAGAGGCCTGCCTGCTTTCACACCATGAGGTCCAGGCGGCCCTGGTGCGGTGGCTGCGGCGCAGCAACCTTCCTCTGGTCTACAGCGAAGGGTTCAACCAGCGCGTCCGGATCGAAACCGGCATTCCCACGGGCGTCGGCATGGTCAGCCTCCAGGAATACGTCGACGTCCTCCTCGACGTCTGGTCACCAGTCGCCGACCGCGCGAATGCACTCGAACGTACGGCACCTCCGGGCCTCAGGTTCCTCGCCGCTGTGGACATTCCCCTCACCGCCCCGTCTCTCATGGGACAGCCCATGATCCTTCGCTATGAATACACGTGGGCACACCGCGCGGACGTCGATGCCGAGCAGATGAAGGCGCATATGGCTGCGTTCCTCGCGCTGCCGACGTTCATGGCTGAACGCGAGAACAGCAAGTCACGTGCGCCAAAAGACATTCGCAAGTACGTTCTTACCGCACAGATCTCGACGCGTACCCCGTTGCGCGCTCACGTCGGTGTCTTCTTCGACCAGTCAGGAACAATCCGCATGAACGAGGTCATCACCTACATCTTCGGCCTCGCTGCGAGGGTAGCACCCATGCCGGTTATCACGCGCCAGAGCGTGCTGCTCAATATGAGCGATGCGTTCGTCGACCCAATGGACGCCGTGGCTCAGGCCGTTCCACCTCATCGACCGAAAAGCAATCACCACGACTGAGATACGACGACAAAAGCTCCCCAGTGACCTGGGGAGCTTTCCGTTTCTCATACATACAGTTCGGACTAATCGCCGTAGTCGTCTTCCTCGCGCCCGAAACGCTTCCGCTCCTTGAAATCAAGGAGCCTCTTGCGAATGCGCAGCGACTTGGGTGTGACCTCCAGCAACTCGTCTTCGTTGATGTAGTCGAGAAACTGGTCGAGGGCAAACTGGGTCGGCGGGTCGATCTTCGTGGAGATCTCTGACGTGGAGGACCGCATATTGCTGAGATGTTTCTCCTTCGTCGGGTTCACTTTCAGATCGTGATCCCGCATAGTCTCGCCTACGATCTGGCCGGCATACACCTTCTCCGCAGGCGCCACAAACAGCTTGCCACGGTCCTGGATGCGTGCGATAGAGTAAGCCGAAACGGCTCCAGTATGGTCTGAGACCAGGACACCGTTTCTGCGGCCTCCGATCTTGCCTGCCCACTCCAGGTACCCCAGGTACGTATGGGTCATGACACCGTTGCCTTTGGTCGAGCTCAGGAACTCTGACCGGAACCCAAACAGGCCCCGAAGAGGAATTGTATAGCTGAGACGGACATATGCTCCCTTGAGGTCGAGCATCTTTTCCATGGTCCCGCGTCGTTCGCCCAGCATATTGATGACCGTTCCCTGGTATTCCTTGGGAACGTCGAGGACAAGGGTTTCATACGGCTCGAGGACCTTGCCGCCCTTCTTCTCCGTGATGACTTGCGGCATCGAGACCTGAAACTCATAGCCTTCGCGGCGCATCTGTTCGATAAGGATCGCCAGTTGGAGTTCGCCTCGTCCCGCAACGGTGAACCGGTCGGGCAGATCGCCCCACTCGACCGCAATGGACACGTTGGTGCGCAGCTCTTTCTCGATACGCTCGCGCAGCTTGTTGGAGGTCACGAACTTGCCTTCTGTACCTCCAAATGGACTGTCGTTGACCATGAACATCATCGAGACTGTCGGCGGTTCGATCCTCAGTATGTTCAGTTTCACCGGGCGTTCCGGGTCGGTGACCGAGTCTCCGATCGTGATAGCCGGTATTCCTGCGAAGGCGAAGATCTCGCCCGCTTCCACACTGGGGACTTCCTTGCGTTCCAACCCCTCGAAGATGAAGAGCTTGAGGGCCTGGCCCAGGTATTCATTGTCCCCGTCGGAGAACACCTTGACCTTGTCTCCAGTCTTCAGCTGTCCCCCGAACATACGGCCGATGCCGATGCGTCCAATATAGTCGTCGTGGGTGATGTTGGTGACCAGGACAGACAGAGGACTGGTGGCGTCATACTCCGGAGCGGGGACCTTCTTGAGCATGAGCTGGAACAGTGGCGTCAGGTCCTGCGGCGGATCGTTGAGGTCCATGGTCGCCTTGCCGTCACGGCCCGAAGCATAGACGACCGGAAAATCCAGCTGCTCTTCGCTTGCGTCGAGTTCGACAAACAGGTCGAAGGTCTCGTTGATAACTTCCTGAATACGGGCATCCTGCCGATCGATCTTGTTGATAACCACGATCGGCCTGAGGTCAAGCTCCAGAGCCTTCTTGAGCACGAATCGCGTCTGCGGCATCGGCCCCTCGGAGGCGTCGACCAGGAGCAGGACTCCGTCCACCATTCTCAGGACGCGTTCCACTTCACCGCCAAAGTCCGAGTGGCCAGGCGTGTCGACGATGTTGATCTTGACGCCTTTCCACACCAGCGACATGTTCTTGGAGATGATCGTTATGCCACGTTCTCGCTCAAGATCCCCTGAGTCGAGGATGCACTCGCCCATCTGGTCGATATTGCGGAACAGCTTGCACTGCCGCATCATGGCGTCGACCAGCGTCGTCTTTCCATGGTCGACGTGTGCAATGATACCTATGTTACGAAGATCGTTCCTGCGCACTCAAGCACTCCCTTCAAACAAGCATCGTTCGAGGCCGACTGTGGCCTCAAACTGTTATTATACCCTTGTTCTCAGGCGTTCAAGGCACCGAGTGCGATGGAATAGAACTTGGAGTCTTCAGAATCCCCTCTGCTGGTCAGAATGCACGGCGCCGTCGTTCCGGTCACCATCGCCGCCGTCTCCGCTTTCCCGAACCACACAATCGCCTTGTAGAGGACGTTTCCACTGTCGATACCAGGAACGATGAGAATGTCCGCATCACCACGGATCCGTCCCTTGAAACCCTTGATGTCGCTAACTTCCGGGAACAGTGCGAGATCCACGGAAATCGGCCCTTCCGCCAGGACATTGCCAAATTGCTTGCGCACCGCCATGCCTGTCAAGATGGCTGCTTCCTGGCTGCTCGGAAACTTCAGCACACTCTCGCTGGCCG
>JAPLGH010000040.1 GCA_026390285.1 Caldisericota bacterium | reverse complement strand
GGCGCGCGCGGCGGGCTTCTTCTCCGGAGATCTCCAGAAGACGAAGATGGCCGCCGGCCTCTACCTCACCATGAGCGGAGGTCCGTTTGTCTACTATGGTGAGGAGATTGGCATGACCGGGTCCCGTACGGACCCGGACAAGCGTGGACCTATGCTGTGGTCAGACACTGTGACGACGGGCATGACCAAGGGTCCGCCCGGGATGGAGCCCGCGAAAGTCCTGTTCCCGGCCGAGGACGTACAGAACGCCGACGCACTGTCGCTGCTCAACTACTATCGAAGGGCCGTACGCCTGCGGAACGAGAACCCGGAGGTCGGCAGGGGGACGGTGGCGGTTCTGGAGGACCTGAGCGATCCAGACCTCTGTGCCGTCAGTAAGACCTGGGCCGGGTCGAAGGTCGTGCTGGTTTACAACACGTCGACCGAACGGAAGTCTATTGTCTTCAGTAAGGCGGACCACCAGATCACCAGCATTCGAGGATACCTGTCGACGACGGGCACTGCGGCAACCCTTTGGGGAGACCAACTTACTCTGCCTCCCATGTCCATCGTCGTGCTGAAATGATCCAGCTTCCTGATCCCGTTGCCGACGTCAGGTGCGTGATCAACATCCTCCACCGCAAAAAGGGCAAAGATGGAGCGGACTGGTTCGTCCCGGAGCACTGGAATCACGCCGGATATACCGATGGCATGACAGACCCCGACAGGCCCGGCGAGTTGCGCGTGGACCCGTACGACTTCTTTGCCGCCCGCATTGAGAAGGCATTCCGGGAACGGGGCACAGGGAATATCCCCGTGCCCCGTTCTGCATGCCGCCTGTATACGGCTGTCATCCCCCCGAGCACTTTAGTTCAATGCGAGGGGTGCTTTCCCCCGAGTATGTTAGTCAAATACGAGGGGTGCCCTTGGCGACGACAGAAACCCGCTTGCTTCCAGTGACTTCATGAAGCGCCAGAGATTGGGGTGCATGGCAATCCGGCGATGTCCTGCTATCATAACAGAGTTTGCGGTGTCTGGTGGAACAAGGGCGCATGTTCCTCTCGTACCGGGATCACGGTCCCAGTGCCATGGGAGCTGCCACAGAGCTTGGCACAACGGAGGTTTTGAATGGACAACAGAACACCCAGAGTAGCCTACTTCTGCATGGAGTTCGGGCTGCATGAGAAGCTTCACATCTATGCCGGGGGTCTGGGCATCCTGGCGGGTGACATCCTGAAAGCCGCCGACGATGAACACCGTCCCATGGTTGGCATCGGCATCCTGTGGCGGCAGGACTACACTGAACAGTTCATCGATGAGTATGACCGACCGTACGACAGCTATCATGAATATCGATACGACTCCCTCGAGGACACGGGGATCGTCGTCACCATACCCGTCGAGGACATGCAGGTGCGGGCAAGGGTGTGGAAATGCACTGCCTTCGGCAATGCTCCATTGTATCTGCTCGACACCTACCTGCCGGACAATGCAGGCTGGAACTTAACGGCACAGCTGTATGGCGGGTTTGAAGAGGAACGTGTCGCCCAGGAGATGATTCTCGGCATCGGCGGCGTCCGTGCCCTGCAGGCGCTGGGCATCAGCGTGGATATCTACCACTTCAACGACAGCCACGCAGTGTTCGCCGGCGTCGAATTGATCCGTCAGCAAATGGCGAATGGCGTACCGTTCCTGGACGCACTCTGGTCCGTGAAACAGCACATTGTGTTCACAACGCACACTCCGGTGTCTGCCGGCAACGAGGTGCACTCCCACCGCATGCTGCAGTACATCAACGCCTACGATGGACTCACGCATGATCAGATCGCTACCCTCGGCGGTGACCCGTTCAGCATGACTGCCGCGGGCATCCGTCTGTCGAAGAAGGCAAACGCCGTGTCGCAGCTGCATGGACACACGGCGCGCGAGATGTGGAAGAACATTCCCGGAGGCTCGGACATCCTTTCCATCACGAACGGTGTCCACAACGGCACCTGGCAGGACGACAGCATTCGCCAGGCCCATGCATCCGGCGGAGACCTGTGGGCGCCACACATGGCACTCAAGCGTTCCATGATCGATAGTATCGAGCAGCGCAATGGGGTGAGTTTCGACGAGAACGTCCTCACGATTGGATTTGCCCGCCGCGCCACGCCGTACAAGCGCAGCGATCTCATTTTTTCGGACCGGCAGATCATTGGCGACCTGCTCCGCAACCATAAGGTGCAGATTGTCCTCTCGGGCAAGGCTCATCCAAACGACATGGGGGGAAAAGCGACCATCACCAACATCGTGCGCATTGCCAAAGAGTATCCCGACAGTGTCGTCTTCCTGCAGGACTATGACATGGCGATCGGCAAGATGCTGACACGCGGGTGCGACGTCTGGCTCAACAACCCAGTGCGGCCCATGGAAGCAAGTGGTACGTCGGGCATGAAGGCCGCAATGAACGGTGTCCTCAATCTAAGTACGCTCGACGGTTGGTGGCCCGAGGGCTGCAAGCACGGCGTCAACGGCTGGCAGTTCGGCGGCGGATATGAGGGGTACGACTGTAACAGCATCGATTGCGCCTCGCTGTACGATGTGCTGCGAGGCGACGTCATCCCAACCTACGAAACGCGCCGCGATGCGTGGATCGCCATGATGCATGCCAGCATCGACATGGCACAATGGCAGTTCTCGGCCGCGCGCATGATTGAAGAATACTATCAGAAGATGTACGACTGACGACAGCACTCACCACATATCTGACGCACAGCACCGGGAGGAGCCGACGTGGCTCCTCCCTGCATTTCGTCTACGTCCGTTCCAGGACGGGCACCGTCTGCTGTCCAGAGAGCTCGAGAAAGACGGTGCTCCAGGCGATGTCGACGGTAGGGATGGCCCAGACGAGTCCGACGCCCAGGCAGAGGACTCCCAGGATGATGACACCCATTGAAGCCAGGCAAAGATTGAGTAACTCTCCCTTGTGACCGTTCGTCGTGGCGGCACTCATCTGCAGCGCCTCGACGGGGCCCATTCCCTTTGTTACGATGTAGTGCCCGTACAGGCAATAGCGGAGACCCCAGATGATGCCAGGGACAACCAGCAGGACCATGCCTACACCGATGATGAGGCCGTACAGCAGCGTACCCACGATGAACTGCCCCACCCTCTCCCACGAGAGGAAGAAGTCGCCTGCGGTCACGCCCTCGCCGCGCGCAGCCTTCACCGAGCCATGGATGACGCCCATCTGGACCCACAGGGACGCGATGTAGCCGACAAACCCCAAGACCGTGGCCATGACGACGATCCCGACAGTCTGCGGCCCCACATTGTGCCACCAGAGCTGCAGACTCCGGCTACCTCCCGCATCCACCCGCCACGTCACTGCACCATCCAGGACCCATTGCAGCAAAACCGCCGGCAGGAATGCCCAGACCCACAGACGCGCCTTGTTCCACCCATACCGTATCGACTCCAATACCATTGTTGCCCTCCTTGTTCTCGTCTTGGGTGCGTTTCACGTCAGCGACACCAGAGCCTCCCGCTGCCAAGCCCCCCGGGTCCCAAAAGCTACCCGGTGAGGATGCTCCGCGCGAACTCGGCCGCTCCTGCCAGGTCCTCGTCATCCGGATGCCTGCGGTTGAACAGAAGGAACCTGCCCCTGCAGAAGTAGCACTTGTCGGTCACGGCGATCCCTCGCTGGGCCACCAGGCCCTTCATGATCCCAACGGCCTTTTCCTTGTCCTGCTCGAAGCCGGTGCTGAACACGGTCACCTCCTTGACAAGCGCCGGGTCTAGTCCTTCAATGAATGTCTTGATCGATGGATCCACGTCACCGCCATGGATCGCCGCTCCTAGGAAGAGCATGTCCGCTGGCTCACTCACCGTCGCTGTACTCACGGGCTCCGCCACACAGCCTGCCGCGCTTGCGATCGCCTCGGCGACCTTCTTCGTATTGCCTGTCGTGGACTGGTACACTACTCTCGTACGCATGATACCTCCGTCACCATTGCTCACGTCCGGCGCCACAGGAGCCCAAATACCATCCGGTTCTCCTCAAACCCAATATTGGGTAGTCTATAGTTGTCTTGTGCAGAAACCAGAGCTGTGAGTAGTTTCAGTGGTAGTTCCTTCCGCCGCGCAGTACCCGGGTGCCATCCTAAAACACGGGAGCATCCGGGGAACTTCTGCCAGATTGTCGTGTCCTAGTAATGAGACATCTGGATACGTTCGCTGCTTCGAGATCGTCCAGGTAGATGGGGAGGAACGATGAGGAGAGCGGTGGCCATCATGGCCTTGATTGCAGTCACGGTGTCGTTGACCGCATGCAAGGGGCCTGAACCGATGACCTTCGAGGAGTTGCTCTCGTACGACAACGCGATCGCACACGTGCGTGCTTCCGACGTGGAGAGCCTCTCGAAAGGAATGTCATACAGGGAGATCGTCACACGACTTGGCGCGACGCGGGACGTGGGCAGCGGCCTGCACGTTGCAGTCTATGTTGTGGACGACAAGGAGAACCTCTATCTCTCCCTGGTCGACCCGGACGAGGTCTGCGCAGAGAGTGGAACAGAGCTGTTGCAGGGTGCTCAGCCCATCGTCGACGAGAGTGACAAGATCGGCATCAGGGGCGTGGTGACGGACATTGTGCAGGGAAAAGATGGCATTACGATGCTCGTGGAAGGCGAGCTGGAACAGGACACGTGCTTCGATAAGGCAAGCGTCACGGTCAACATGAAGTCGACCGTACTGCGAGACAATACGCCCATCGCGGGCCTGTTCACATTCTCGGAGATCAAGAATAACGACACCGTGGAGGTCACGTTCAATGGGCCGGTCGCCGAGAGCTATCCCGTGCAAGGCGTTGCGGCAACCGTACGCATCGTGACGGTGCCATAGCGTGCCGCAAGCCATATCGGGGCAGGCTGGGGACGCGGCTTCTTCGGATGGTCTTCCTCGTACACGTAGAGCACAAGCCCCCGGCCTCGCGGCCGGGGGCTTGTCGTACGGAAGGGGGCGAAGTCTAGTGCAGACCGGCCTCGCGATGTTTGGCAGCAATGGTCTCCGCCAGCGCATCGATCGCCTGCATATCGGCGGCACGAGGGTCGCCTTTGGCGAGGACGGGCGTAAGGACTTCGGCCTTCAGTGGCGCGATGAGTCCACCAAGGACATCAACAATGCGCTGACCCCACCCATATGACCCAACGATCGACACGAATTGCGTCTTGGGACGAAGAGCTCCAGCGAGGTACGCAATCTCGATGGTTTTGGGGTGTGGACCCGTCAGCACAGCAGGGGTACCGATGACGATGGTCGCGGCGTCCACGAGGGACATCGCAACATCGCCTACGTCGGAAGTCGTCAGGTCGAACCGCTCGACAGAGACCCCCCGATCGACGAGGGCCGCGGTGAGGTGATCGACCATCTTCAGCGTGCTCCCGTGCATGGAAACAAAGGGAATGACCACCTTGTTGTGTGGAGGGCCGCCTGCCCACTCGCGATAGGCGTCCATAATGAGCGCAGGGTCATTGTAGACAGGACCATGGCTGGGACACACCATATCGATCTGTATGCCCGTCAGCTTGTCCAGGTTCTTGATGATGAAGCCACGAAACGGCATCATGATCTCGGCGTAGTAGCGCTTGGCACCGTGCATGACGCTGTCCCAATCGGCGAACACGCCCGACTGCGCCCGGTGCGAGCCGAAGAAGTCGCACGAGAACAGGACATGGTCTTCCTCGATGTAGGTGCCCATCGTTTCGGGCCAGTGGACCCATGGCAGATAGATGAACCGCAGGGTCTTGTTCCCCAGCGACAGGGTCTCGCCATCGCTGACGGTCCTGAACCGGTCGGCAGGGATGTCCAGGAGTTCCTGTAGAAGCTCCTTGGCCTTCGGATTTGTCACCAGCACGGCCTCAGGGTACCGGGCGAGGACGGCAGGGATGGAACCGCTGTGGTCCTGTTCCGCGTGCTGAGCTATCAGGTAGTCCAGATGGTCAACCGCGTCCAGCTGGGCCATCAGCACGTCCAGTTTGGCCGGATCGACCGCATCGAGCAGCGCAGTCTTCTCACTGCCCCGCACCAGATAAGAATTGTAGCTGGTCCCTTCGGGCAGAGGAATGAGCGAATCAAACAACTTACGGTCCCAGTCGACCGCCCCCATCAGGGTGATATCTGACGTTATGGGTCGTGCATTCATCGCAACCTCCCCTTTGTTGTCTCCAGGCTACAGCAATGTGCCTTCAACTACCTTCTGGAACTGCCCTCTCCAGCATTGTGAGGAGCGTCTCCTGTTCATCCACTGTCAGCGCAGACAGCATCGTCTCCAGCTTGGCTACACGCAGAGAACGCGCCTTGGAAGAAATCTTCCTCCCTTGTGGCGAGAGATAGAGGCACACCGCACGCTGGTCGTCAGGATCTTCATCGCGTAGCACCAGACCCATGCGCTCCAATCTGCGGACGCCAATGCTGATGGTCGGAGCAGTCAGGTCAAGCCGTTCAGCAGTATCCTGTACGCGGCATCCAGGATGCTCAGAAAGCGAGAGCAGCAACGACAGCTGAGATCCAGTCAAACCACCGACTCGACGCGGGTCCTCAGCCTCCGTATAGCTGCGCATCCTTGCCAACCCCATCTCCATGCGCTTGTTGTGCGTCATTTTTTTCATCACGGTTCCCCCTTACTTTGATAACCTAATGTTAGGGTTCTTTCTTCGTGCGTCAATGGTCTTCTGTAAAGACATCAAGGAGAAGAAGACCGCATGGTCCATCATGACAGCGTTTGCAGGGCC
>JAPLGH010000068.1 GCA_026390285.1 Caldisericota bacterium | reverse complement strand
GTGATGCCCATGGGATCCGCTTCACCCCCAGACTCCCCTGCACCGACTCCTGCAGGCCCCAGAAGTTACTGATCAGGCAACAGCGCGGCTCCTGCGTCAGCTGGGGGAGATCGGTCCCCTCTCCCTGCAACGGGACATCGGCATCCTCCAGGCACGGCTCCTCGGGACAACCAGCCAGGACATCTCCCTCGGAGCCGTGACACGACGGACCATTTCGCTATGATTCTTGATGATGCAATGACTCACACGTTCACGATGATTCGTAGATGATGCAACACGCGTTACGACACGGACGGAGACGACAGCAAAACCGACTACAAGTTTGCGTTCGCGCAGGTGGCAATCCACGCCAGTGATGACGAGATCAAAGAACGACTCCAGGCGGAGAGTCCTACCCCCTGGACCGCAAGCTCGGGCATCTCGAAGACTACCTAGATAGGACGGTCAAGGCTGCACGGGCGGACTACGAACGGACGCTTGCCGCTCACAGGGAGCGGTAGCGACTTGCAAAAGGTCCTGCTCTTGCCCCATCATGAAACGTGGGCACGTAGAGAATTCCCTTGGGCACAATCCTGCTCTTGAAGGTGATGCTTGACGGAGGCAGCAATGGATGAGGACAAGCCAATCGGAACGTGTAGGGAATGCCCGTGGAATAGAACATGTTCTTATAGTCCCTATAATCCTTATAACTATGAGGCTCAGAACCTCTTAAAGTCAAGGATTACTTCAATTACCTCCGCTATTTGGAACGAATACAGCAGGTGCAGCAGGAAGCGCTAGAAGAAGATTGGCAGGAAGCGCTAGAAGAAGATGTGGACCGAAATGCGGAACGTGAGCTAGATGACAGGGGGCTTGAGCTCTAGGGTTCATTCTTCCAAGGCGTTCACTGTTGACCGTAGCCCCAATGTTGGGGCTTCATTTTGTCTCCTCTCGGTGCTTGTTGTCGAGGGGGCATCCTTGTCTTTTCCTCGGGACGATGGGATGACGCAAAATGATACTAACCCATCCACGGTGACCCTGCAGAAGGTGAAGATTCAGGTGGCTTAGTCGTGTATTTGGTCAACTGGGGTATTGAGATCTTCAAAAAGACAAGGCTTCTTGAAGAAACAAAAAACCGTCCTTTGGGAACGAGCGGCAGCCCAGATGCGGCGGCCATCTCTATGGCGGCAGAACCGTCCGGGAGTATGGCGTACTGCGCGGTTATGCCTTCGCCCAACGGGTCTGTTGCGCGGCACGAGATAAGCTCGCCGCACGCCGCAAGCAGCCCGCGCACCATGCCTTCGCCGCCATCGGCAATGGGCAGTGATTTGCACTGTACGTTTGGCATGCACTCTGCAGCAGCGGCCCAAAGTATTGCGCATACTTCGTCTACGGAAAGCGAGCCTTTGTAGGAGTCGGGCGCAAAGAGCAGTTTCATTATGGAAGTCCTTCGTGCAAAGAAGTGGCACAGACAGAAAACCGCCTGTGCCACCGCAATGAATTCTAATTACGCGTTGATTCCGCTGACGAAATCGCCGACGACCTTGTTGAACTTGTCGGGTTCTTCCCAGAACAACATGTGGCCCGAATTCTCAAAGAACTCAGTCTTTGCGCCGGGGATGTTTTCGCCGACCCATGAGCTGCCCTGCCACGCGAACACGTTGCTGTGCCTTGCAACGCACACGAGTGCGGGAAGGGTGATCTGCGGTATGAAATCGCGCCAGTCGAGGTTGGTATGGTCACGCATTACTTCTATGCGGACATATGGCGGGCACTTGGAAATCTCATCCGCAATGAACTTGACTTCTTCGGCGTCAGGGGTGTGGTGCAGACAGGCGTATGCAAGACCTTCGGCCACGGCACGGGGGTTGTACTTTATGTCGTAGCAGAGCCGGATGAACATTTCCACATCGTAGCAGCCGTTCTGACCCCATGTCCAGTCGGGACCGGTGTACTGCAAGGGAGCCTGATCCACGCTCACAAGACCCTTGAGCCTGTAGTTGCCGAAAAGCTCAATGTAGCTCCACAGTACGGAAGCACCCATGGACCAGCCGAGCACGGTAACGTCCGAAACGTCGAGGTAGTCGAACAGGTTCTTGACGTCCATTGCGTAGCGGGAGATGCGGTGGCTGTGCATTACCTTTTCGGATTCGCCGTGGCCGCGCATATCCATGAGGATGACCTTGCAGGTCTTGGAGAGCTCGGCTACGTTCTTCTGCCAGAACTTTGTGGTGCAGGTCCAGCCGGGAAGCATAAAGAGAGGCTTGCCTTTGCCAGTTACTTCATAATAGATTTCTACGCCGTCGTTGGTCTTGAAAGTTGCCATTTGTGATTCCTCCTCTTTTTAATAGGTGCCATGACCGCAAATCGTATGATCAAATAGCGTGCATTGCTTCGTCCTGCTTTTCGTAGGGGAACACCACATCGAAGGGCGTTTCTCCAGCACTAACTCTTTCAAGACATTGTTTTCCACTGCAAGATGTACATGAGCCATGTCAAGTCCGCGTTGCATCATCTTCAGTCATCGTGAACTCCCTCCACCCCATCCCGAAGAAATCATCGTGAAACGAGAGGAGGTAGCCATGATGCTGACATCCTTGTGTGGGCATGTGGGAAAGGAACAGCATCATGGCGTTATCCATGCAAGAGAGACAGCATGTCGGAAGAGAGGTGGCCCTGCGGTACCTCCGTGCCCGCAAGAAGGAGAAAGGAGTCATGCTACGGGAGTTCTGTGCCACCACAGGCTCCAGTCCTCCCTATGCAGCCTACCTGCTCCGCACGTATGGGAAGCGGGTGATCCTAGTCCCCCCGAGCCCTTTGGTCCAAGGCGAGAGGTGCTTCCCCACGAGACCCTCTCCCTGGCTGACTTTGGAAGAGCCCTGCCGCGCGCTGTTCCATAATGCAACGGAGTCCCAGCTTACTGCTTCAGCCAGCCAGCAGCACGTCTGGCCGCCTTCTGCCAGCCAGCGTAGAGCTCCTCCCTCTGATCCGCAGGCATCTGGGGATCAAAGCGGCGGTCCAGCCGCCAGTTGGCTGCAATTTGCTCGACCGACTCCCAGTAGCCCGAAGCCAGCCCGGCCAGGTACGCAGCCCCGAGCACAGTGGTCTCGGTCACCACTGGCCGGTCCACGGGCACACCCAGAATGTCCGCCTGGAACTGGCAGATGAAATCGCTCTTGACCGCGCCACCATCGACGCGGAGTACGGCCACCTTCACGCCCGACAGGTCCTCCATGGTCGACACAAAATCACGGGTCTGGTAAGCCATGGACTCGAGAGTTGCACGGGCAATGTGCTGCTTGGTCGTACCCCGTGTAATGCCGAACATGCTGCCGCGAGCATACGAGTCCAGATACGGAGCCCCCAGCCCCACAAAGGCAGGCACAAAATAAACCCCCATGGTGTCCTCGACCTGGGCAGCCAGCTCCTCGGCTTCTGATGCCTCCTTGATGATTCCCAATCCATCCCGTAACCACTGTACAGCCGCACCGCCAACGTCGGCGATGGCCTCAATCCCATAGGTGGTTTGGCCCTTGATCGTCCACAGAGCCTCCGACATCATGCCCTTGGCGGCAGGAACGTACTTCTTCCCGGTGTTCATGATCATGAACAATCCCGTGCCGTAGGTATTCTTGACCATACCCGGTGTCACACACGCCTGCCCAAACGCAGCGGCCTGCTGGTCTCCAGCGATGCCAGCGATCGGCACACGCACTCCAAAGAAAACGTCAGGGTCAGTGTACGCGTAAACCTCACTGGAGCTGCGCAGCTCTGGCAGAATGCTCCGCGGGATCTCCAGCTCGTCCAGAATCCACTTGTCGTACTCCAGTTTGCGTTCGTCCAGCAGCAGTGTCACTGCAGCGTTGCTGTGGTCTGTGACATGTGCCGCCCCGCCTGAGAGCTTCCAGACCAGCCAGGTGTCGATGGTGCCATAGATCAGCCGGCCCTCAGCCACGCCCTTCCGAATGACCTCGTTGTTGTGCATCAGCCAGTAGATCTTGGTTGCTGCGGCGTTGGGGACAATGATAGCCCCATTCCGTGCCTCGATGCCCTCTCTGTCCTTGGCGATCAGGCGCTCACAGATGTCCAGCGAACGCCGGTCCTGCCAGACGATGGACCGCGCTGCCGGAACGCCTGTCTTCTTGTCCCAAAAGGTCGTGGTCTCCCTCTGATTGGTAATGCCGATGGCCACAATGTCCTTCGGAGATGCATGGGCAGCCTGCAGAGCCTCGGCTGCGACCTTCATTGTGACCTCCCAGATCTCATTGGCGTCGTGTTCCACCCAGCCTGGTTTTGGGAAATACTGCGTGAACTCGCTGTAGGCGGAGCCCACGATGTTCGAGTTCTGGTCAAAGAGCACCACTTTGGTGCCCGTAGTTCCCTGATCAATACCCAAAATGTATCTGGCCACTTCCTGTGCCTCCTTGGTTACTGCGATTTTTGTGAACTTGAGCCGTACAAGACTAGCCCTTTCCCTCAGGACGGGCTCTCCGATCTACTGCACAAAGTCCTTGGCTTCGTACGTGATTTCCCCTCCTCTCATCGTCATCATCACGGGTATGTCCTTCAGTTTGTCCGGCGCGGTCTGCAACGGGTTCTGCGCCAGCACTACCAGGTCAGCTTGTTTGCCAACGGCAATCGAACCCCTCGATTGTTCTCCGAAGGTCGTCTTGGCAGCCTCGATCGTGTACATTCTCAAGGCCTCCACTACCGTGATACTGCTCTCTGCATAGGGCTGATTCACGGCAGCGTGGATGCCAAACAGGGGATCCATGGGCGTAACGTCAGAGTCCGAGCCACCACCAACCGTAAGGCCGGCATCCAGGAACTTGCGCAGTGGATAGCCTTGTCGTGCACGATCCTGACCCAAGCGTTCCACGTACACCTCGCCTGGTGTCCCGCGCAGATACATGAAAGCCGGCTGTGTGGATAGGGTGATTCCCAGCCTAGCTGCTCTCTCGATCTCCCCCTGCTTAGGCCAGCCAACGTGCTGCAGACAGTGGCGGTGATCGGCCTTCGGATACCGGGAAAGGACCCTTTCGAAGCAGTTCAGCGCCTGGGTGATGGCGCGCTCCCCAATGACATGAAACGATATCTGCACGTCCGCCAAGTGAGCCGCAGTGATCATTTCCTCAACCCTCTCATCGGAGTAGTACAGGAGGCCCTTGCTGCTCCGATCATCCTGATAGGGTTGCTCGAATGCCGCCGTTCTCGAGCCGATGGAGCCATCGAGAAGGATGTCGGAACCCTGCCGTGGCAGACCGGCCTCCTTGATCTTGGCGATGTCCTCCGTGCTCCAGTAGAGCAAGACCCGCACCGGCAGCTCTTCCTGCACTCCCATCAAGATCGGTACGTCAGAGTCAGCGAATAGCTCTCCACCTTCCACGGCATGCAGGGTGGTGATGCCCACTTGCGCTGCCATTTGCGCCACACGTCGCAGAGCCTCCTCGCGCTGCGTCCGGGTCTGCTTTTCGAAGAAAGCCTTCTTCGCCCTGCCATTTGCCTCCTCGTGCAGCCGCCCAGTGAAGTTGCCCGCCGGGTCCTTTCTGACACCCGGGGTGTCCTCTGACAGACCAAGCAGACGGAAGCCCGCCGTATTGACGAGGGTATAGTGCCAGCCACGGTCAACAATAAAGACCGGATGCCGTGGGGCAACGCCATCCAGCTCTGCAGCGGTCGGAGGGCGGCGCTCCTGAAGGCGCGACTCATCGAGCCGCTTGCCAAAGATCCAACGGTCCCCTGAGTAGGTACGGCTTGCCTCGCGTACTTGCTCCAATACCTCATCCACAGAGCGGCAATCATACATGTCGATGGCCAACGTGTTGAGTCCGGTGCCCATCATGTGCACGTGGCAGTCGTGGAACCCGGGGAGCAGAACCCGGCCGTCTAGGTCCAAGACGCGACCCCTTTTGGACTCGCACAAGGCTCGGACCTGCTCGCTCGATCCCACGTACGCTATGACACCTCCTTCCACCAAGACCGCCTCAGAGACGGGCATCTTCGCATCCATGGTCAGTACAACACCACCAACCAGACCTATCACACGGTTCATTCTCTCTCTCATCCTCTCTCCTCTGGTCCAAATGTCCGCTCAGTGCTGCGCCAACACCCTACCGCGCGCTGACCAGTATCCTAGCTTCAAGATGTGGTTACGAATCCATGTTCCAGAATCAATTTCTTATAATACAATTATGGGAAGAAGTCAAAGCCCGCATCGACTCATCTAATATATACCTGAAATGTCGCCATAAACTCATGAGAAGAAGTACCTGAACAATGACAGAATACTGCTGATCCTTGGGAATGAGAAAGGAGCAGCGGGAATGCAGCTCACGATGCCCCCTGAGCATGTTGGTTCAATGCGAAGGGCGTACTTCCCGAGGATGTTGGTCCAATCCGAGGGGCGGTTCCGGGAACGGAAGAAGCTCACGATGGTCAGGGCACAAGCATATTGGGAAGCGAAGAAGAGCAAGAAGTCACAGATGCTGGGTGACTTCTATAGGTGTATGACAGTGCCCAGAGCCCCTGTGCCAGGATGCTGGCACGGCAGGACCAACCACGTGCTTCCGGTGTCTGCGCCAGGAAGAGGGTCTCGTGGGGAAGCACCCCTCGCCTTGGACCAAAGGGCTCGGGGGGACCAGGGTCACCTGTCCCAGGATCACCCGCTTCGCAGAGGTACGGAGCAGGTACGCTGCATAGGGAGGACTGTATCCCGTGGTGGCACAGAACTCCTGCAGCATAACCCCTTTCTCCTTCTTCCGGGCACGGAGGTATCGAAGAGCAACCTCTTTCCCGACATGCTGTTTCTCTTGCATTGATAACGCCATGATGCTGCTCCTTTCCCACGTGCTCACACAAGCATGTGAGCGTCATGGCCACCTCCTCTCGTTTGACGATGATTCCGTACGATGGAGGAGTACTATTCCAGGTAGTATGGGTGAGAGGAAGGGGCAGATCGTACCTCAATTGAAGCAATGAGCAATCCTCATGAGCTTGTACGATAGATGGATCGCCCTTCCAGAGTTTGGGTAGTATCAGAAGCGGAGAAGAATTCTCCAGCTTGGGTTGTGGACGAAATGAAACGTGTATGGAAGGGCAACCCATTGCAAACTCTCCTCATACGGGGAGGTTTCGTATGACAGAGTATATCGGCATTAATGTTTCAAGGCAATCGTTGGAGCTATGGGATGGAACGCAGGAGGAGGAAGTTCCAAACGAGAGGGGGTTAACAACCCTGAAGAAGCTTCTCAAGAAATGGTATGGTACAGAGTGGAACAAGGAAGCAAGGTTCATCTATGAACCCACAGGACCTTATTCGAATTATCTGCATGCAGTTGCTGCAGAGCATGAAGTCAGGGTCTATGAAGTGAATCCAAAGAAGAGTGCGAACTTCGCAAAGGTATTGGGGAACAGATCGAAGACAGATGCCGTTGATGCCAAGATGCCGTACAGTTTCCATCTCCTACTAAGAGAAAGTGAGTTCTCTATTCCTGAGATGGATGAGAGTGCGGAACAGCTCGGAGCATACCTGGGGAGTTACGAGATGATCCAGAAGACAAGGACCATGCTTTCTAACCACGTGCATTCCCTAGAATACAAAAGCGGGGTGACGAGGAAGCTGAAAGACTCACTCGAGAAGGAGCTGGGGCGTCTTGGTGCGATGGGGGAACAGCTTGAGAAAGAGATGGAAGCAGTTGCAGAGGATCATGAGGAGACACGAGAAGACCTCCACAATCTTCTTTCCATGAAGGGGATCGGGGTCATCTCTGCCATGAATCTCCTGTCTCTCTTCAGAAAGTATCCTGGTGCGAATCAAAATGAGATCACCGCACTTGCAGGACTGGACCCGGTACGAAGACCATCAGGATCTTCGCTGAATGGAGGAAGGAAAATCAGCAGGGCAGGAGACCCAATGCTCAGGAAGGTTCTGTACCTGGCTTGCATGAACTGTATCCAACACAATGAGTGCGGAGGAACGTTCTACAAACATCTCATGAGCGATCACCACAAAAAGCCCAACGTCGCCTTGGTCGCTTGCATGAGGAAGCCTCTTCTCATCGCTCATCACCTCACTGTGACAAAATCCACGTACCGACCTCTCGAACATGACGCCAATCTATGTTTGTCCTCTTGACACGGATTGTAGTATCTTTCGTGATGGGGCGGAGGGACTTCACGATGAATTGAGATGATGCAACTTGATACTTCTCTTTCTCTTGAAACTTATTACAATAGTCATATGGAACAGAAGGCAATTTTTGATGACTTTGCAAACAAATACGACAGCTGGTTCGACACACCCGTAGGGAGCAAGGTGAAGGAGCTTGAGCTTGACCTCCTTCTTGGGCTTGTTAAACCTCAACAGGGCCTCAATATGCTCGAGGTTGGTATTGGCACAGGGCTCTTTGCAATGGAACTTGGAAAGCGCGGAATAGAGATTGTGGGTATTGACCCATCGGAGAAGATGCGTGAGATTGCAAACAAAAGAGGGTTCGATGTTCGATACGGCGTAGGAGAGCAAATTCCATTTCCCGATAACACTTTTGATGTAGTCCTTTCGATGAGTTCAATGGAGTTTTCTCGGGAGCCAGACCTTTTCGTAAGCGAGATGACGAGGGTTGCAAAACCTAATGGCACGGTAGTTGTTGCAGTGCTTAACTTATGGTCGACCTACGGTATTTCAAGGAGAGTGAGAGGCATCTTCAGGAGGAGCTTTTTTAATGACGTGCATTTTTATGCATATGGAGAGCTTGGAGGTCTTCTGTCGAGGCACCTAACAGGCGTAGAAGTGAGCTCCTCGGTGTTCATTAATCCGAGCCCTCCTCAGTGGCTCTTGAGAAGGGCAAATAGCCTTGAAGTCTTTGGAAGGAAACACCTTAAGCAATTCGGGGCGCTACTTGTGGGAGCAGGGAGAAAAGTAAACTGAACAAGCGCTTGACTAAGATACTGCATAAGAAGAAAGGAAATGATCTTATGTAGTATCTTCAACTAGTGTTTACGCATCTATAGGAAGGACGTTAGAGAATAACGTTGATTATGGCCAGGGCCTCTGATAAAATGAAGTTTTGCGGTTTGTCAAACCAAGTGCAACAATTCTTCTGCCAAGACCTGATAAGGAGTTTCCCAGTTGAGACATTTCGCGGACGGTTGTTGAGCAGGTGGATTGCATAATCCAGATGTTGCTGCGTCACCGTCAAGAAGCTTATATGATTGGAAAAGAACTGACGTAATAGCCCATTCGCGTGTTCATTGGTAGGCGTTTCCCACGCACTCTGTCGATGAGCGAAGGATACCGGTACGTTGGATTGAGCTGTTATGACTCTATGGGCCGCAAGTTCTTTGCCGTTGTCTACCGTCCATGTATGACAGGGCAACGCCTTTAGACTCTTGCAGATTAATTCCTTCAGGGTTTCTGCACGGTGATCAACAAGCTTCTTTCCTACCAGGAACCGTGCTTTTCTGTCGACCAACGTCATAGAGCGCCCGGTTCGCTATTTTCCAGCGACTGTGTCGCCTTCCTGGTCGCCTACACGACTTTTGGCAGCTGCTGTGGTTGGCCGCTCACCCTTGGATAGGCAATCCGGGATCGTACTCCTGTGTTCTTCACCTTCCCCTTTGCGAGATTCTTCTTGCTGTCTGAGTTTTTCTCGGGAAACGGTTGGTAACAAACTGCTCTTCAAGACCAGGTAGATCGTTGCCGTGCAAAGGTCCATGCCATGATGGCCAATACAATAGTCTGCTCAGTGGCCAGCACTGTTCCAGGCCGTTTACAACCTGTTCGTAATTCTGATCCCATGACCTTCACTTGAGCCTTACGTGCCCGCCTGCAAAGCGTGTAAGAACTCTGAGCCTCATGAGCACTGAAGCCGTGTCTCCTGGTATTCCTATGGAGCGCATCGACTCATCAATAATGTACGTGAAATATCTTCGTCAACTCATGAGAAAAAGTACCTGAACGATGACAGAATACTGCTGATCCTTGAGATGAGAACAGAGCAGCGGGAATGGAGC
>JAPLGH010000003.1 GCA_026390285.1 Caldisericota bacterium | reverse complement strand
TGCATCCAGGGCATCCTCGTATCTCAGATCAATGCGCGCCCGAAGAGGGTCATCCGCGAGAAGGGCTTCATGAACCTTGCGAAGACGCTCGTCAATTTCGTAGGCGACTACGCGCTTGCCGCGCTTCGCGAGAATGCCCGTCAAGGCAAGCGCTCCGGCACCTACCTCGACGAACACAACGTTGTCACCTGAAGGGAACAGTGAAGTCATCGAGACAAGAACGTTACCATCAACCAGGAAGTTCTGCCCAAAACGCTTGGACAGGACGACACCCGTCCGATCCAACAAGTCGCGGAGGGCGGTTTGAGTGAGCGCGTTCATTCAGTCGACCTCGTCGTCAGGACAGGACAAACACGCGAACCCAGCGCCTTCCCCATTGCGCTGTCTCGCCAGACGAGTAGAAGAAGACGTCGATACGGTTGCCCTTGATGGCGCCACCCGTGTCGCCAGCGATGGCGTACCCGTAGCCTTCCACATAGAGCTTGCTGCCGAGCGGTATAACCTTCGGGTCAACGGCAACCACGCCTTGTCCAGATTTCATCCCGGATGCAGTCATCCAGGGGTCGCTGTCCGTCTCCTGAACCGTCGGGGCATAGGCCGTAGCCTCCATATAGAACTCGTTCACTGCCCCGCCGCGATAGACGGATTTCCCGACAGCCAGTGCAGCGCCCGCGGGCGGCTCGAGCAAGGAATCGGAAACCAGGACTCGCGACACGAGCGTGCCATCTGCGTAGACCAGGTGGAATACCCGTTCACGCACCCCACCCGTGCCGGATGTCCACACAACTACCTGCCCTCTGGCTGCGGACTGCTCAGGCACATACTGGATGTCATACGGGACCCGTTCGCGGACTCCTACTGTTTTCTCAATCACCTGGACAAGCCTTGCGCGCCCGAACGTTAGCGGCATATCCAATGTTCCATGCGAAGAGGACAGCTCCCGCAGCACTTGAATCACCTGCCGACGAGGCGCCACAAATTCGACGCTGCCGCGCACGTGCTGCACCTCTACGACTCCTCCCGAACTAAGGACAACACCTGCGTCGCTGGCAATCCGCGCGGCGTCCACCGACACCGCTTGAACCACTTGAACCCGGTTCACCGGCACGGGAAAGTCGGCCGACATGAGTGCTGCTCCAGAGATTGTGGCGGCCAGCACAACGGTCAGGTGCCGCCAGCGATGGCTCCTCACTTTGATGATGTTTTCTCCAGCAGCTCGCGTATGCGAGTGAGGTTTCGGTTGATCTCGCCGAGAACCGCGAGCACGGCGCCGTCGCCCGCAAAATCGAACTGGTCGAACGACGCTGCCGGAACCCCTGCAGAGACGGACGCGTCCAGCACTGCCTGCGAATCTGGCTGGCCAAGTTGGACGACGGCATCGACAAAATACTCCTTGCGCGTGTCTTCATCGGCTTCGGTGCTGTTCACCTGCGAAATAAGAGACGCTCGCCGCAATGCAGACTGCTCATCTGTATCGCGCTCGCTACCAAACACGGGACTCAGGATGATCGTCGGAAATGCATACCAGCTATTGCCGCGGCCGGTCGTCAGTCCCATGTACTCACAGAAGCCCATCAACGTCGCAGGGCCAATCTGGAGAAACCTTCCATCTTCGTCCACGAACACCAGGATGCTCGACGCCGTGCCGTGCACCGGGAGCTTCCGAGTAGCGCCGATAGCGGCAGAAAGGCCCTGTCTGGCGAGCCTCACCCCTCTGGTCCAGCCAATCTGCTTCGCCAACTCGGGGAAGAGGCCCCCGAAGTCCACATAGTCCTCGGTGCGGAGCAAACGCGTGATGTACCACGCCTTGTCTGTCGCAAGCAGTCCATAGGTCTTGTCGAGTTCACTGGAATACGTCACCGTCTCCCTGTGACCAGCGACTATCTTGCGCTGCACAGCGCGCAGCGCTCCACGTACCGTCTTGATCTTCATCTGATAGATTGTCTCCAAAGGCGACAGTGTATGATGTCAGCCCCACGATGTCAATCGGCAAGTTGCAGGAACTCTGCGTCCGACAGCCTCTGCTATACTGGCCGCTGCTGCCTCAACAAGCTCATTTCCGCCTGATCCTTGCAACACACTTATGACGCAAGTATACTGGACAAGAGCCCGCAAGCATGAACGAACACATGAGAAGGAGCTGCCGATGAAGATTGGAATAATCGGTCTGCCTCAAACAGGCAAGACCACGCTGTTCGGAGCATTGATCAGAGGAACCACACAGGTGTCGCCATCCAAGACGAACCTCGCAGCGGTTGGCGTCGCCGATGTCGACCTTGACTACCTGGCCGACATCTTCAAACCGAAGAAGACGACCCCCGCCAGCGTTGAGTTTGCCGACGTTCCGGGCATACCGTCTGGCCAGGAAAACGCCTCGCGCCGCAACGAACTGCTGAAGGACGTCAAGAACGTCGACGCGCTGGTTGAAGTGTTCGACGCGTTCACCCAGGCACCCTCCGCTGTCGGTCTCAGGGACCAGATAGGAAGCTTCGAGCTGGACCTCGCTCTGGTAGACCTGGAAATCGTGGAGCATCGCTTCGAGCGCATGAAGAAGGAGAAGATGACGCCCGCGCTCGAACGCGAGCGAGACCTCCTGGCGAGTTCCCAGTCGTGCCTTTCGGGAGGAAAAGCGCTGCGGAGCCTTGGACTGACGGACGAAGACAAGAGACTCCTCACGTCGTATGCCTTCATAACACTGAAGCCAGTCATGTATGCCATCAATATCACGATGACGGATGAAGCCGCGGCCAGGAACCTCGAGACGGCCCCCAATGCTTCTGCGGACCAGGTAGTCGCCACCGTCAGGGTGCTGGACGCAAAACTGGAACGTGAGATCGCCGAACTTCCTGCTGTCGAACAACTCGAGTTCCTCAACGAATTTGGCCTGTCAGGATCAGCCATCGATACGTTCATCGGCCGAGCCTATCGGCTGCTTAAGCTTGAGACTTTCT
>JAPLGH010000030.1 GCA_026390285.1 Caldisericota bacterium | reverse complement strand
GTCTGGGCCGTCATCTATCTGGCGGTCTTCTGTTCGGTCGGAGGGTACTCCCTGTACAACTACGGGGTTGCCAGAATGGCATCGACCCAGGCGGTCAACATCCTGAACCTTGTCCCGGTCTTCGGTGTGCTGACCTCCTGGGTCGTCCTGCATGAAACGGTGACACTGATGCAGCTGGCTGGCGGAGCCGTCGTCCTGCTGGGCGTCCTGCTCAGTCTGCGCGATTCTTCGCCGGTGGCTTCTCCTTCATGACGACGACGGGTCCCAGAACCGGACGCAGGAGACCCTGTTGTACTCGACCGGTACGTGCAGCACCGATTCCATCCAGTCTCCGAACTCCCTGGCTTCATCCCAGTTGTCGGCCCAGTGTAGCCCAGCCGAAACCACCCCATAGGAGGCCATTTCCAGGACCAGCTCCTTGAGACGTTCCTTGCCCGCCTTGAGCGTGCGGATCTTGTCGTGCGTCACCATGCGACCAATGTCGTCGAACCAGACGATTGGCTTCAACTGGATGATCGTCCCGATGAGGGCCTGAGCGCCCGTGAGACGACCACCCTTGTACAGCCAGTGGAGCGATTCCATGATGAAGTAGACCCACGTGCGGTCCCGCAGTTCGCCCAGCGCCTCGACGATCTGCGCACGGCTCTTGCCCTCACCCGCCATGCTTCTGGCCAGCCTGCCCATTGTGAGCTGGCAGTAGCCACTCTGGCGAGAGTCTACGATGGAGATCCGACCCTCGGCCCCCAGGGTCGTAGCGGCTACGTGAGCCGCATTGACGGACCCTGAAATGGCGCCTGAGATCATGACACACACAACTTCGTCTCCAGCCTCCAGGATCGGCCTGAAGATGCGCACCAGATCGTCGGGATTGGTCTGCGCGCTCTCAAAGATGACGCCCTCGCGCTCCTTCTTGTAGAACTCGGCCGGCTTGATGTCGACGCCGTCACGATAAAGCGTCTCTCCCTCACGGACGTAGAGAGGCGCCATGACGATGCCCGCTTTCTCGAACTCCTCGATAGTCATGCCACACGTCGAGTCCATAACGACTTTGATCATTCGACTCCTTTCCGGGGCCCCTGTGCGGGCCGCCTGTCACCAGTATCCCGTGTGTCCCTTGCAGACGCTTCGTCGTGTTTCACGACAGCATGCAGATAGCCGTCGCGGGCTGGTCCAGAGCCACTCTGGTCACGCCCTCATGATGACGCATGGCCCGAGAAGGTCGGGGCCCGTGTGCACGCCCAGCACGCACGACAGCTTGGTGTAGGACACAGGAGCCTGGAGGATTTCCTCCATCTCGGCGTGGAACCTCTGGGCCTCGTCCAGATTGTCTGGCCAATGCAGGGTCGCCGCCTCGACTCCGTTCTTGCCACAATCGCCGACAAGGTGCCGCATGTGGTCCTTGGCAACCTTGATGGTTCTTGTCTTGTCATAGGACGTCATGCGTCCCGCTTCGTCAAACCAGACAATCGGGTTCAACTTGATGACCGATCCAACCAAGTACTGCGCCCCCGTCAGGCGACCGCCATGGAACAGCCACTTGAGTGACTCCATGATGAAATACGTCCGTGTCCTGCTGCGAATGTCGGCAAGAGCCCGGACAATTTCCACGCGACTCTCGCCGGCATCAGCCATCTTCTTTGCCGTGTGACCAAGGTATGCCTCACCGTAGCCCGATTCCAGAGAATCGACGATGGTGATCCTGTCTTCAGCTCCAAGCATCTGGGCGGCCACATGCGCTGCGTTCACCGAACCCGAGATGGCACTTGAGATGAGAACACAGACGACTTCGTCGCCCCCCTCTATCATGGGCTTGAACACGGAGACCAGGTCGGCAGGGTTCGTCTGGGCAGTTTCGTAGATGAGGCCCGCCCTTTCCCTCCGGTAGAATTCATCAGGAAAGATGTCCACCTGTTCCCGGTAGAGCTTGTCGCCGTCTCGGACGTAGAGAGGGATCATCGCTATGCCAGACTGCTCAAACTCCTGCCTGGTCATTCCTGTCGTCGTGTCCATGACAACTTGTATCATGTGTCATCCACCTCCGCAGATTCGCTCATGCAGTTTACCAGAAAAAACAGTCCGCGACAACTACACACGGCCATGACCTCGTCCCGGCAATTCTGTAACATCCCCTTACACCGCTCCAGGATTGCAATTCAACCCTTTCGCCATATAATATCTGTGGTTTGCAGCAAACGGCTGACTGGCAAAAGGGTGGTCTTGGCATGACACGATCCGAAGGCCTTGTGAGACAGGATGTGGCGCCACGCGCGTACGACACGCATTTGCAGCAAAGTGGGGCTGCCTTGAAGGAATTGGGCGCCGGCGTGACCGCATCGTCATCGAACGAACCATCAAGAGGATCCGCGGTCTGGATGACGAAGAGCTGCTGCGCGACCCACACGGGACGGTCATCCCGATCTTCTAGATGGCCGCCAACGCACTCTATCCACTCGACCTCGCGATGGTACGCGGAGAAACGCCGACAGAACTGACCGCTCATGTCGCGCGGTGGTATCCTGGCCTGGCAGAGCAGGTGGACGCTCTGGGAGGCCTGTTCTGCATCGCACGCTACTCAAAGGTCGGCGTGACTCCTGATCAGGTGAGGCTGGCCAAGTCCATCTACCAGAGGCTGCTGGAGATCCTGAACGTCGAGGCCCAGCACCCGCGGATCCGAACCGATGGAGTGTTGCCCGTCTCCAATTAGCCCGACCTGTCTGTAACGGGTCAAGGACGTTGCCCGATGTAGTACGTGAGGTGAGATGGAGGCAGCGGAGGTTCGTCAGATGAAGGCACCACCGGCGGGGCGTCCTGACACGGCCGTACGCTCCAACGGTTTCCACGTGTTCTTCAGGACCGCGGGGGCCGGCCTGCTAGCATCAGTGCTGATGCTTGTCGTCGCCCTGCTTCTCCGCAGCCCTTCCTTCCTCGTCGTCGGGCTCGCCGCGCTCTCGTATACGGTCGTTCTGTGTGGCATGCTCACTGCCCAGCACCAGCGGCTCGCGGTCACGAGCATCCTTCGCCACAGTGTTGCGACGGTACGCCAGCCAAACATGCTGACTTGCACTGTCACCGGGTACAGGGTCGCAGGGCCTCTGCTCCTGTCCGTCGAACCACTACTTCCACCCTACGTGATCTGGCGCCACAGCACCCAGGGTGACGACACCGCGACCGTATTCTTCGACGCCACCCGCAAGGGGCAGTACGCTGTGGGCTCTGCCCGTGTGTCACTGCAGGACCCACTGCGCATCTTCCACATCCAGCGCACGGTTCCCTCGCGGCTGACCCTGACGGTTGTCCCACGTCCAATCTCGCTTGCAGCGATGCATATCGCGCTCACGTCGCCTCTCGACGGACAGCGTGTCCGCTACGCTCCCAACGTTGACACCAGTCACCTTACAGGGACTCATCCTTATGACGGAGAGCCGATCAACCGCATCCACTGGAAGATGAGCGCCCACACGGGAACGCTCGTCGTCAAAGACTTCACACCCTCGGCGTCTCAGACCGTCATCCTGCTGGTGAACTTCACTGTGCGCGGAGATACTGGCTTCACTCTTGAAACGCTGGATGACACGCTGTCGACCACGGCGGCAAGCATCCTGCAGTATGTTCATGACCGCAGACTGCCCTTCGGTCTCGTGGCGATCGGGTCCCATACGGACTGGACCGGCATCGGCCGTGACCGCACGCATCTGCTTTCCTGCCTCACGGCGATAGCCAGGGCCCAGGCCGTTCCGACAGAAGACACCGGCATCGTGCTGGACTGGTTGAACCAGAACGCACGCGTGGTTCCCGCGCAATCACAGCTGGTTCTCCTGGCGCATGAGATGGAGGAGACGGAGGTTGTACACCTGCTCAAGCAGCGAGAGCATTTCGCGCGCATCACCATCATCCTGTTCCCCGAAGGCACGTTCCTCCTGCCCGGCGAGCGCCGGGCACCCTACTACCTGAAGGATACGTCGAGACTGCTTCGCCTGAGGTCTCTGCAGCGCGTGTTCAGGGAGAACTGTATCGAACTGACGATTGTAGGGCTGAACGACCCGCTCTCCACACTCGCCACCGGCTGAGGAGACGATCATGGACACGACACGCATCGCCCGGCTGATTATCGCCAACACTGCCTGTTTTCTCGCATTCTGG
>JAPLGH010000105.1 GCA_026390285.1 Caldisericota bacterium | reverse complement strand
TCATTGCCATGGGGCCGGGACGGAACAGCGAAACGTTAGCCATGATATCGGTGTAGCAGACTGGCTGCAGCTTGAGCAGCAGGTTGCGCATGCCTGGCGACTCGAGCTGGAAGACACCTAGTGTGCGAGCTTCGCGCAACAGGCGGTAGGTCGGCTGGTCGTCCATGGGGATGGTCGACAGGCTGAGGTCTGTGCCCGTCTCGGTGCGAACCATCGCAGTTGCTTCCACTGCAGCGGACAGGGTACGCAATCCCAGCAGATCCATCTTGACCAGGCCCAGACGCTCGACATCGTCCTTGTCGTACTGCGTGATGAGACAACCAGTACCTGATGGTTCGAGGGGGATCAGGTCGGTGAGAGGGAAGGGTGCGATGATCAACCCCGCCAGGTGGGTAGACAGCGTGCGGGGTAGCCCCATGATACGCTCGGCCAGAGATATCCAGCGTTCGATGCTCCCATAGGGGAACGTGGCCAGCTCGGGCAGCTTGGCGATGACCTCGCTGATGCGGCGGTGACTGTACCAGGGCAGAAGCCGGGTAGCATCGTCGACTTCCTCTTTGCTGTACCCCAATGCTTTGCCTACGTCGCGAAAAGCGCCGCGGATGTTGTACGTGTTCACGTTGGCTACGCGGCAGACCCTGTCTTCGCCATATACAGCAAACAGTTCGGACACGACCTCGTCCCGGCGCAATGCGTCGAAATCGATATCCACGTCGGGCAGGCTCTTGCGCCCCTCGTTGAGGAACCGTTCAAACAGCAGGTTGCACTGGATGGGATCGACCTGTGTGGCGTCGATGCAGTAACAGACGATGGAATTGGCTCCCGACCCACGCCCCGAGTAGGCGACCCCTTTGCGCCGCGCTATCTCGATGATGTCGCGTACGATGAGAAAGTACTCGTCCATGTGCATGCGCCGGATGATCCCCAGTTCGTGCTCGATACGTTCCTCGACGGCAGTGGTGACGATGCCGTACTTTTCCCGGGCGCCGGCATAGACGATATCGCGGAGACTGCGTGTCGCCGTCAGCACCGAGCTGGGAGTCTTGAAGCCGTCCAGAGGCAGTTCTACCTGGCATTCCGCCGCGATGCGTCCACTGGCGGACAGCGCCTCGGGCCAGTCAGCAAACAGTTCCTGCATCTCATCTGCTCCCCTGAACCAGTTCTCGGCGTTGACATGGGACTGCCTGCTGCGGGCGTCGACGTCTTCCAGTGAACCAATGGCCAGCAGCATCTCGCGTACCTCTGCGTCGACGCGGTTCAGATGAGTAATGCCGCCGGTGGCGCAAGCGGGCACACCGGTTTCATCGGATAGTCGGCGCATGCGGTACAGCAGGCGTGTGGAGTCGGCGAACATGGGGTTCTGAACGTCCAGGTACAGGCTGCTCTCGAAAAGTGCACGCATCTCCTCCAGCAAGCGGCGTGCCTTGCGTGGCCGGCGTGTCGACAGAGACTGGTAGAGCAGGCTCTCGGGACTGCCATACAACGCGACCAGGTGGTTGGCGTACGGAGCCAGCTGACCGAGAGTCAGTCCCAGATGGGCGCGGCCGTGTGCTTGGGCACAGGTCACCAGACGACAAAGGTTGCGATATCCCTCCAGATCGCGGGCCAGGACGACAACGCGGTCGTCTAACTCATCGTTGAGCAGTGTCAGTTCACAGCCAAAAACGGGGGCGACTCCAGCCGAACGCGCCGCACGGTCGAAGCGGATGGCACCGGCCAGGTCAATCCATCAGCCGGACCATGTACCAGTGTCGATGGACGTTGTCTCTCGCAACCGTCGCTATCATCTTGTCGTCGCTCATGATCGTGTAGTAGGTTGCATCCTCCGTGTGATCGGAGGTAAACCGTCCATTGGCCCACATCTTGAGGATACGGTCCACATGTTTGACCTCGCCGCGGAACACAAAGGCGGAAAGACGGCCGCCTCGTTCCTCGACGTAGAGCAGTGGTAGCTTGTCGGACGTGGTTGGTGAGACCGGGAAACCAGATGTAGGATTCATATGCCCTCCTCAGGACAGATGCTCGCGGACAAGGCCGACAACCTTGCCGATAATGCTTACGTCGCTGGTGACAGGAATAGGATGGTACGCAGGATTAGCCGGCATGAGAAAAATGCCGTCATCTCCCTCGTGCAGCTTCTTGACGGTTGCCTCGTCTCCGAACATTGCCACAACGATATCGCCATTGTCTGCGGTCTGCTGTTTGTGGACGACGACGATATCCCCGGGCACGATGTGTTCATCGATCATGGAGTCCCCTTTGACCTTGAGGCCAAAGTAGTCGGCAGTCGCAGGCGTCGGCGGGGTGACAAAGATCCACTTCTCGATGTTCTCCTCAGCCAGGATGGGGGCACCGGCCGCGACAGTGCCCAGCACCGGTATCATCAGCGATGGGGTGGCCGGCGTACCCTTGATAAGGTCCGGTTGAGGGAGGTACCCTTTGCGTTCGAGCGTTTTGACGTACACGACGACCGAGTTGAGGGAGTTAAATCCAAAGTGGCGCCGTACATCCTCCAGACTGGGGCGGAACCCAGTCTGGCGTGCATGTGCCTCGATGAATTCCAGAACGGCTTGTTGCTTGCTGGTCAGTTCTTCCATCATCCACCTCCACTGTATTGTAGGTACTACACGTGTAGTGTATACACTATTCTATAATAATGCAATAGGTAGATAGGTGGGTGGAGGCAAATAGTCAGGATGAGAAATGTATATGACAACGCCGGACATGTGATGTGTCCGGCGTTGTCACCGACTGACAGGACGTGTTGGGCTACAGGTCGCGGTCGTACTTCCCTGCAACCGTGCAGCTCATCAGGAACCGGTAGAGCTCGGTCGGCTCATCCGAGGTGTACGAAAGTTCACGGCCGCCGGAACGTCGGGTGCCAGGAATCCAGGCGGCGACGTCGCAGGCACTGGTCGTCAGGAAGCGCACAGTCCAGGTCGAGGGCGACGCCACCAGCACCTCGTGCTGGAGAGTTCCCTGAAGCTGTGCATCAGCAAGGTTGGTGCGGCCCTGGGTCATCAATCGACGAGTCGCATTGGCGGCTCCATCGCGGATCAGCGCCTTTGATGCCTCGGGCATCAGCATCCGCTGGGAATACCGGCCGGTGGCCCACTTGGTGGTGACAAAAACGGTGTGAGGGAAGAACTGTTGCGAGAACCCGCAGTACTGCTCATCACCACTGGCAAAGATGAGCGGGATGCCCAGGCGGGCTAGCAGGACCATGTTGAGTTCTGTTTCGCCCACGACGTGTCCGTTGGCCAGAATCTCGTAGATGGCGGACGAGGAATAGGTATGGTCCATGGACCCATTGCGCGTTCCGATGGGAGCATGGTAGCCGACAAACAGGGCTGCGTCACAGGTTGCATCTGCTCCTTCGACCATGTACAGCGGGCGCGGGTAGCCCCGCACGACCTGCACGTCCTGTGGAAGCCTGTCGAGCAGCAGGTTCTGCCCACAGCTGAGACTGTCGGCGATCACGATAGCAGCTTCTCCATCGACACTCCGAATGCCCTCGATGGTGGCGCATGTCTCGCCGGTCATGAGCTCTCGCTGCTCCTGACTGGTTTCCGACCATGACGCAAGACCTGCGATACCCTCCATGTCCAGACTTATGAAGTATTTCATGATGGCCTCCCTCCCGTGAGAGTTGTCACTCCCTGAATGGGGTCCGCTCGGAGTTCGTCTGCCACTGTCGAAAGAGTTCTCTGCAGATACTCAATGCTTCCATTCCCAGCCCTTCTCCGCATGCCGTGAGCAGTTTGGCGATGGTTTCCCCAGAGGTATCTGTATCCAGATGCATGTTCTGAAGAAGCCTGTCCACTTCCATGGCTTGTTCTTCCAGTGGCAGGAAGGCCGCCTGGACTTCGGCGATGTGCCTGGCGTAGTTGCTGTCGACCGCGGTCACAAAGAGGCGGAACGTCCAGAACGCGGAGCTCATGTCGAGGTGGTCAGGATCTCCCATGGCGTAGGGGTCTGGGTATCCAGGTACTGTTGCCATCATGGCCAGTGGATACCACGGCGTGTAGGGAAGCTCGTCGGGAATCCCAGAGGCTCGCCAGACAGTTACGGACTGCGGCCCAGAGGCTTTGTTCCTGAGTTCGGTCACAGAGGATTCCTGTGTGGTCCAGACCGAAATCGGGCGCATGGTGGTCTGAGCTACGTTCTTGTGGAAACTGCCGCTCATTTCCAGAGCCTGCTGGGTGGACTGTCCGTGGGGTGTGACGCAGCGCAGGCAGGCCATAACATCGCCAAGGGACACGGGGTGCTGTGGTGCGTATGAAAATGGCATATTGTCCAGTGGAAACTCTCGCCCCGTGAGCAGGAAGAACCCAGTCTGCTGTCGGCTGGTGCTCAACGGAGAATCATTGATGTCGAGCGGTCCGTAGACTCTCTTGAAATCGAAAGGTTCGGCCTTGATGGGATCGTACCACCCGCGCTGCATGGCGTGCGTCTCCAGATCAGGTGACGCCAGGAACCGGTCTGTGTCTGTTACGTCGATCTGACGGGAGATGAGATAGTTCGGCAGAACGACGACAGCATCATCAGGAACGCGTTCCGCCAGCCATTGGTGACCCCCGGGGATCTGAAGGATCCACGCCTCGTGCTGGTCCGCGATCGTGATGATACGAGCGTCGCAGTAGCCATATGCGTCGACGAGCCGGCCTGCCAGCAGGACACCCTCACGGGCGGAGTGGGCCTGTTCCGCGACCAGTTGTGGCACGAAGTGACCGATGCCACCCTGCTCCAGTTCTGGCTGTTGTTCACGTGTACCTGCGGCACTGTCGCAGCAAATGCTGACCCCCTCGCTGTTGAGAAAGCCGTCTGCGAAGTCCTGTCCGACCAGCTCTGTCCAGTCGTAGGCCAAGGTGTCCTCGGGCACGGGAAGTTCCAGAGAGGTGTGTGGTTCGCGGTACAGCAGTGTTCCGTCTCTCAGCCGCGTGGCGGCAGGATGTTCACCCGCCTTGACGATGTGGTGACGCACGACCAGCCGGTGCGCGTCATCTTCATTGTGACCGACGACAAGGCAACCCGACTGCGACGCGGACCGGCCGACGATAATCGTCGTGCAGCCCAATTCGTTACCTTCAACGGCGGAGAGGCCCATTAACGTTGCTCCAGTGTTCGCAGGGAATCGGCGATGCGGGTCAGACCCTCCTGCACCGTCGAGCGTGGGCATGCGATGTTCATGCGTGCGAAGCCTTCTCCGCCAGGGCCAAAGACGTATCCGTCGTCCAGACCGACTCTGGCCTTCTCGCGCAGGAAGTCCGAGAGCTGATGGACGTCCATGCCAAGCGCGCGGAAGTCCAGCCACATCAGATACGTTCCCTCAATGGGCATGACCTTGACCTTCGGCATGTGGTTCTGAACGAACAGTTGGACGTACGTCACGTTGCCTTCCAGGTAGTGCAGCAGCTGGGTGAGCCAGTCGTTGCCTTCCCGGAACGAGGCTTCCAGCGCAGTGTACCCAAATGGTGTGACACTGCCCACGGCTCCGTTGATGCGGTGTTGCATCGCTGTGCGCATCTTCGGGTTGGGAACGATGACGAAGCTGGTGGCCAGGCCCGCAAGATTGAACGTCTTTGACGGCGCCATGCACACGATGCTGTTCTGCTCCAGCTCGGGGCTCAGAGAGGCAAACGGGACGTGGCGCGAACCATTCAGCAGCAGTTCGCAGTGTACTTCGTCCGAGACGACGATCGCATCATTTCCCAGGGCGATCTCTCCAACAGCCGTCAGCTCGTCCCGTGACCAGACACGGCCTACGGGATTGTGTGGGCTGCACAGGATGATCATCTTCGTGCGCGATGGGCGCGTCGACATACCGCACGTGCGTGGCTGGAAGGCATCCTTCAGCCCATCGAGGTCCATCACGTACCTGTGGCCGTCCCACTGCAGTTCGTTGTTGGCGACTTGACAGCCGTTTTCGCGGACGGCAGACCAGAACGGGTAGTAGACTGGGCTCTGAAGGACGACCTCGTCCCCCGGGGTCGTGAACGCACGCACCGCAGCGTGTAGAGCGGGCACGACGCCGGGGGTGAACAGCAGCCACTCAGGATCGACCTTCCACTGGTAGTTGCGCCACAGGCGCTGCGTAATGGCCTCCAGGACGGACGGACTTGCACATGAGTAGCCGTAGCACTCGTGCTGGGCACGTCGTATCAGAGCTTCAGTGACCGGTCTGGGTATCGGGAAGTCCATGTCTGCCACCCACATCGGCAAGACGTCTTCACTCCCAAAGACGGTACAGCTCTGATCCCACTTGACGCAACCAGTGTTGTGTCGTTCAAGCCCGTGTTCGAAGTCGTAGTTCATTTCTCTCTCCTGTTGTCCGATATGCCGCCGGTACATTGACGTGTCTTGCAGCGGCGACCGCACCTACAGACAACCCATGCAAGTATATCAGTGTTTTCCTGGCCGGATGTTACTATGGAGAGGTACGAACGTTCCAGAGCTAGAAGTGCAGCATACCTGTGAGTGCGAAAGCGGCCAGCGTGGAAGCTATCGAGAGGCCTGCCCCCGTGCAAAGTTGACCCAGCGTGTGCTCTTTGATGTCCATCTTGGCGACGGCGACGGCGACGAGCAGGAGAAAGGAGATTGTGCCTGGCCAGCCGTACACGATGGTGAGCGCTGTTGCTGGACCGGCAGCTCCAGACCCATGTCCTGAGGCCTTGTAGTGCAGGAGGTTCACGATGGTGAGGCTGACTACCGTGAACAAGTACGAAAGCATGAGTGCCATGTTCAGACGTGACTCGTGGAAAAAGATAAGCATAGTCAGTGTCCCTGCGACGTAGCCGGCAATACTGAGAACAAAGCCAACCTTGCGTTCACCGGCGAAGTCATCTGGATGATGCACCATATGAAACCAGGCGCTGAGTGGAACAGTGCCAAGACAGATGACTCCTGTCAGGCATGCGCCGAGATTCCGCTCGGCCGGTTTCATGAGGTAGAAGAAGAGGAATGTCAGCATGGCAAGCACTGGCGGGTCAAGAAGGTAGGTCCACAAGCGCATTCGTTTCTCTCGGCTAAGCATGGTGGTACTCCTTTCCTTACTTCAGACCGTGTTCGGACAGGTACGTGCTTTCCTTTTCCCGGTGCACGACGGTGAGATGAGTCTTGATCTGTTCCCAGGTGGGACCATCGAGGGGATACCAGCGAAGGATAACCGCACAAGCCAGCAGAAGGATCGCGGGCACGAGGAACCATGCTCGAACGATGCCGGCTTCAGCCGAGGAGCTCTGCATGCCCTTCGTCAGTGACTGGTCATAGCCTGCGCGTGACAGGAACGCGAGGAAAACAGCTTGTGCCACGCTCATGGCGGGTTTGGTGACGAAGCTGTTGACGCCGGCATACATGCCTTCGCGCCGCAGTCCTGTCGTGTGTTCGTCTGCGTCGATGACATCGCCGTTCATCAGTGGAATGAGGTACATGCCACCGGCGAAGCCCACACCGATCAATAGAAAGGCGACCATCATCGCAATGAGCTGGTGAGGGAACAGGAACCCGACGACGCAGCCGATGCCAAACATGGAGGCAAACACGCGCACACAGCGTTTGACGCCCCAGATATCACGCCGGTTGAGGAACAGCAGAAGGCCCAGGATTGCCCCGACAAAGAGCGAGCCAAGCGTGAGGGCAGCCCCCGTGCCCTTTGCAACGCCCATGCTCACTTCGTCATAGTAGTAGTAGATGCCCTGCATGAGCTGGTTCTGGACATAGATGACGGTGAAGCTGATAGACTCGAACACGACAAAGGACCTGTTGCGGAAGCAGGCGCCCAGAGACTTCCAGAAGTTGAACTGCTCCTCTTCCTGCTGGAAGTGGTTCTCCTTATAGAAGAAGGTGCTGGCATAGATGACCGTGGCCATGAGGCTGCCAAGACCGATCATGATGAGCCGATAGGGTGTGGCATCCTGGCTGGGTCCCGGCTGGATGAGCCCGATGGCGATGGGGAAGGCGGTGGAAACAAGACTGAAGCCGATCTTCCAGATGAAAATGCTGCTTCGTGCCTTGTTGGAGACTGCCATTTCATACGGCATGATGTAGACGGCCGTTGCAATAGCCGTATAGAAGGCATCGAACAGGAACATGCCGAGCAGCATCTGGATAAACAGTGCTGTCTGGTTGCCCTTGAACCCAGGAAGGACGATCCAGAAAACTGCAAAGGCGGCTGCATACAGGGGTGCTCCATACCGGATGTAGGGAATACGGCGCCCGAGTCTGCTCCTGGTCCGGTCACTGATGTACCCGAACAGTGGGTCGTTGAACGCGTTCCAGATGCCGAAGAGCAACCACACGATGGAGGCAAGGCGTGGGGACAGCCCCATGACGCGCGTGAAGTAATAGGTCAGCGCTGCGCCTTCTGCGATCGAACAGAGGATAGCTGTGGCGCCATCAGCTGCTGATACCCAGATACGGCTGTGGACCGGGACGGACTCTTCGTGAAGCGCTTCTCCCGACGTAGGTGCTGGAACTCCTCCGGCGATTCTTGTGCCCTCAAGTCCCGGCTGGTCATTCCTTTCATCTCCCATATCGGTCCCCCCGCTTTCGGGTCCTGCTAGACCCCTAAGATATGGTCAGTATATCGGCAACAGGCTGCCTGCATAGTTGAGACGCTCGGCCAGGTATCCCCTGACCGGGGGCGGATTTACTGAGTGCCTTTTCGGAACTGCGTCTGGTAGAGGCTAGCGTACAGCCCGCCTTGCGCCAGCAGTGTGGTGTGATTGCCGCGCTCGACGATTCTTCCCCGATCGATGACCAGAATCAGGTCTGCGGCGAGGATCGTACTCAGGCGGTGAGCAATGACGATGCTGGTGCGTTGAGTCATCACGAAGCCGAGCGCATCCTGGATCAGAGCCTCAGATTCGCTGTCCAGGCTGCTGGTGGCTTCATCCAGTATCAAGATGCGTGGATTCTTGAGAATCACGCGTGCCAGTGCGATGCGCTGCTTCTCGCCACCGCTCAACCGATAGCCGCGTTCGCCAACGACTGTGTCGTACCCTTCTGGCAGCGCATGGATGAATTCGTAGATATTGGCGACCCGGCAGGCCGTTTCGAGTTCTTCCTGGCTAGCATCCAGCCGGGCATATTGCAGATTGATGCGGATCGTGTCGTGGAACAGGTACGTTTCCTGGGTGACCATGCCGATTTGCGCCGCAAGTGATTCGAGTGTCAGGTCGCGCAGATCGTGGCCGTCGATGCGGATGACCCCGGCGCTCGGATCATACAGACGGGGAATGAGATACGTGAGTGTGGTCTTGCCGGCGCCGCTTGGACCCACAAGTGCTACAAGCTGCCCCGGTGCAGCCCTGAAACTTACGTTCTCCAACGCGGTACTGCGCGCCTGACTGCGCGGAGCGGCTTCCGCTTCCTCTTCGTTCGTTCGCACCCCCGTCAGGACCGCTGTGACGTTATCTATGCTGCCATAGCGGTGGACATCGCTGAGCAGGTTCTCGTCGCCGGCTTCGTAGTCGAAAGAGACATTGTCGAAGACAATCTCGCCATGGATGTCCTGGAGAGCGGTCGCATCCGCCTTCTCGGCGATATCTACGGGCAGGTCAATCACTTCAAAGACACGCTCGAAGCTGACCATCGAGGTGGCAAATGCCACGGGCGCATTCGAAAGCCCTTGCAGCGCACCGTACAGGTTGCCCAGATATGCCCCGAAGGCTACAATTGTTCCCACAGTGAAAGCACCCCTGATGACAAAGTAGCCACCCAGCCCATATACCAAGGCTGTTCCCACCGCACTGATCAGCCCGATGATAGTTATGAAGATCGATCCGGTAGATGTGCGGCGTACGCCCAGCTCACGCACTTGAGCTGCGCGTTGGCCAAAACGGGCAACCTCCATCTGCCGGCGGCCAAACAGTTTCACGAGCAGTGCACCGCCGATATTCAGTGTCTCATGCATCATGGCGTTCATCTGTGCGTTGGCCTCCATCTGTCGACGTGCCATATCGCGCAGGCGCGTGCCCAACAGGCGCGCCGCCAAGATGAACAAAGGCAAAATAGCCACGCTGATCAGTGTCAATCGCCATTCGAGTGTCAGCATGATCGCCAACACTGCTACCGCCTGGATGATCTGGGTGACGATATCCACAACAGTACTGCTGATTGCATCTTGTGCTCCCACGACGTCGTTGTTCAGGCGGCTCATCAACTCGCCAACTTTGGTGTTCGTGAAGAAGCGCAGGGACATGCGCTGCAAACGGGTGTACAGTGCCAGGCGCAGATCGTAGATCAAGCCTTCGCCAACGCGCGAGTTCACGTGTCGCTGGTTCACCTTGACTACGCCACTCAAAGCCGGGATCAGAAGCAGTGCGCCAGCCAGCAGTATCAACCGGTTGACGTTCCCCGCCGGGATCGTGTTGTCGATCAGGTCGCGCAGGACGAGTGGCGTCAGCAGCATCGAACCTGTGTTTGCCAGGACCAGTAGCAGCATACCGGCGATCAGCCAGCGGTAGGGTTTGGCATACTGCAACACCCGCTTGAGCAGGTGCCAGGTGATCTTCGGCTTTTCGTCAGGGGAGTTGATGATACCCCGCATGCCGCCGTGCACTCCCATCACGTGGCCTCGTCAGGCAAGACTCTCAGGTCCCCTGCTCCCTGTGACGTCATTGGGTACGGCGAATCTGCCGCTGCTATTGCCCTGTGGATACATGCATTACGCAGACGGTGCTGGAGCAGTCCCCACGAGCATGCTCGATTCGTCAAAGATTTGCCACCGTTTCGGTGATTCAGCGCGTCGCCTGTGACCCTCGACTCCCACGAAACAGGAAGGTCAACACAATCCCTGCGACAAATCCACCGATGTGCGCCATGTAAGCCACGCCACCCGTGTCCGCTGTCCCGGCAATGGAACCGATACCACTAAAGAACTGTAAAACAATCCAGAGTCCAATGACGATCAGCGCGGGAACTTGAATCACTTGTTGGCCCTGCAATACTCTGACCTTTCCCTGGGGGAACAGCAATATGTAGGCGCCGAGCACCCCAGCGATCGCCCCCGAGGCCCCCAGATTCGGGACCTTTGATCCTACACTAAATGCTAGTTGCGCAAGAGTTGCCGCAAGCCCACAGAGCAGGTAGAAGACTGCGAACTTCATGTGTCCGAAACGGTCTTCTACATTGTCACCGAAGATCCACAAGTAGAGCATGTTGCCTCCGAGGTGAACCCATCCGGCGTGCATAAACATGGACGTGAAGATGGTCAAGAAATCAGCTCCGGGGTTACCGAGGAAGCGGCTGGGAACGAAGGCCCACT
>JAPLGH010000154.1 GCA_026390285.1 Caldisericota bacterium | reverse complement strand
GCCTGTCCTTCCCACGATGCCCACGAAGGCACCTTCGTCGATATGCAGGCTGATCCCCCGGAGAGCGAAGTACTCAAAGGGCTCGCCCCTGTCGTACACATGGTCCACATTCTTCAGGTCAATTGACATGTCGCTCTCGCACATTCTTCTGGGGTCAGGCACAGCGGAAAGTCTGTCCAGCGCTCTTGCATGAGGAACGAAGCTCGGGCGCTGAGAGGAAGCACCAGGTCTCCCTGCTTCACAACCGCTGGATTCGAGAAGATTGCACGCGGCGAGTCCCAAGCTGCAAGCACTCCATCTGCCAGTACGCCGACACGCGACGCAACAAGCACTTCGTCCAGAAGGTGAGTGACAATGACGATACCGATTCCCAGCTCATTGTTCAGGCGGAGCACAGTTTGCATCACCTCACGGCGATTGATCGGATCCAGGAGAGAAGTTGCCTCATCCAGAATCAGGAGTGAAGGTTTCATGGCAAGCACTCCAGCAATGGCCACTTTCTGCTTCTGTCCTCCGGAAAGACGATGCGGAGGATAATCGCGGAACGGCTGCAGTCCGAGGAGGCGTAATACATCCTCGACACGCCGAACCATTTCGGCATGGGAAAGCTGGAGGTTCTCCAGTCCAAACGCAATGTCGTCCTCAACAGTAGTCGCTACCAGCTGGTTGTCCGGATTCTGGAACACCAGGCCGACGTCAACCCCTGGTCGTACGTCTGTCGCGGTGTGGGTTTCACCGTCCGACAGCAGATGCACACTGCCGGACGTCGGACGCAAAAGCCCGCTGATAAGGCGGGCTAGTGTAGTTTTTCCGGATCCGTTGGGACCGACAATCGCCGAGATTGAGCCATCTGGCAGTTCCAGGTCAATGTCACGAAGGACCTGCACAGCCCCCGCGGAGGTCTCGATTTGATACGAGACCTTGTCGAGGCGAATCATCTACTTCTCTACAAACTCCAGGACCGCCATGTTCGCTGCATCGCCCTTCCGATACCCTGCCTTGATGATACGCAGGTAACCTCCGGGGCGTGTGATGTAGCGATCCTTGGTCAACTTGAAGGCTTCATCGACCGCCTCGGGCGTCAGGAGGTAGGCGTGCAGCTTGCGCCGCGTCGTCAAATCGTCGACCTTTGCAGTCGTGATGAGTTTCTCCACCACACGTTTCACTGACTTTGCCCGAGTAACTGTCGTCTCAATACGGCCTTTCTCGATCACTGAGGTAGAGAGATTGCGCAACATCATGCTCCGCAGGCCACTGTATACGCCAAGCTTCTTCAGTTTTCTTCCATGTCTCATAGCAAGGATACTCCTCTCGTCACGTTCGCGCTTACCATCGGCCGCGCGCTATTCTTCTGGGACGCTAATGCCGACATCTCTGAGAGCTTCATCAACGCTCTTGCGACCTGCATCGCCGAAACCGTGGATAGCCTCTCCACGATGTTCCAGATAGTCGGCCACCGTCTCGACACCCGACTCCCTGAGAACCTCTACCCAGCGACTCTTGACCCCGTCAACGGTCTCAAGGCCCTTCGACATGGCGTTGTCGTTCGTCGTCGTTGCTTCCGAAGTACTCTCCATGGGATTCTGCGTCGTCAGACACGCCAGCAACTGTCGCGCATGGCGATCAACAATATCAAGAGCTTCTTCAAGCGCGTCGCGGGCTCTGGTTGTCGGAAAGTGGGTAATCTCGATGATCAGGCGCTCGTAGTCAGCCTTCTGCTTGATTCTTACGGGTTCAACAGTGAAATTGGCTGTCCGAACGGGAGAGAAGATGCTGTCAATCGCAATTGTGTCGACTGTACCGCTCAGCAGCTCATGGTTCTCCTCGTTGCTGACATACCCTATGCCAGTGCGTAAGAGCACCTGTAGATCGATGACACTGTCATCTGCTGAGAGTTCTGCGATCTTCAGCCCTGGATTGAAGATTTTCACCAAGGAGTTCTTCTCAAAATCCTCGGCCTTCACAACGCTCCTTCCCTGTCGTTTCAGAGAAAGGGTTGCTTCACTGCCATCGATAATGGAGACCTGGAGGTTTCTGATGTTAAAGATGAGCTCCTGAAGATCTTCCTTGATGCCAGGCAGTGATGTGAACTCGTGAAGTGCGCCGTTTATCTTGATGGCCACTGGGGCACTCCCAGGAATAGAGGACAAGAGAGCACGGCGAAGCGCATTACCCATCGTCGTGCCATATCCATGCTGCAATGGCTCGAAGACGAACTTGCCGTGTTCTGCGGTCTCTTCAGCAGATGTCAGTCTGATACCTTCAAGCCCTTCTATCATGGCAAGCTCCTACTTCGAGTAGTACTCGATGACAAGACGGGTATTGATCGGGACTCCAATCTGCTCAGCCGTCGGAATTGTAAGCACAGCGCCCTCGAATTTGTCAGCGCTGAACGAAAGCCACTGCGGAGTGGCCGGCTTGCTGGCCACGGACTCCTGTACGCTGATCATGGACTTCCCGGTATCAGTCAGCGTTAGAATATCCCCCACTCTGACCTGGTACGAGGGAATGTCCACGCGGTGCCCATTGACAAACACGTTGCCATGGCATACCAGCTGGCGAGCGGACTTGCGACCCGGCTGGATCCCCATCCGGAAAACGACGTTGTCGAGACGTCGCTCTAGTAGCTCGAGCAGCTTTCCACCAGTGGGAATAGCCTTCTGGGAGTTCGCGAGACTGAAGTAGCCCCTGAACTGGCGCTCTGCCAAACCGTAGGCAAGGCGAAGACGTTGCTTTTCCTTGAGGTGGAGTTCGTAGTCACTGTCCTTGCGAAATTTCTGGTCGACTCCATGTTGACCGGGCCCCATCTTGCCGCGCTCGATCGCGCACTTGCCGCTAGAGCAACGAGAGCCCTTGAGGAATAACTTCGTATTCAGTGCACGGCACTTCCGGCACGACGCATCAATATCCCTGGACATAGTCGCCTCCTATACCCTTCTGATCTTGCGTGGCCTGCACCCGTTGTGCGGGATGGGCGTAACGTCCTTGATGGACGAAACGTTGAGGCCGGCAGACTGCAGAGCACGGACGGCGATCTCACGACCCGAACCGGCGCCCTTCACGAACACGTTCACCCTGGACATTCCCATGGCGATAGCCTTTTCGGCTGCTTTCTGTGCGGCAACCTGGGCAGCAAATGGGGTACCCTTCTTGGAACCCTTGAAACCGCTGCTTCCAGACGAGCCCCAGCAAATGGTATCGCCCTGGGCATCGGTAATCGTTACAAGCGTGTTGTTGAACGACGAGAAGACATACGCCTTCCCCTCGCCAACGACCCGTTTCTCTTTCTTGCGCTTGACCACTTTCTTCTTGATGTCTGCCATACGGTCCCCTTTGCCTATATCTTGGATGCCTTGGAACCGACGGTCTTCTTCGGTCCCTTGCGTGTGCGGGCATTCGTCCTTGTGCGTTGACCGCGAACGGGTAGTCCTCTCTTGTGACGGACACCACGGTAGCAGTTGATCTCCATGAGCCTGCGACTGTTGG
>JAPLGH010000143.1 GCA_026390285.1 Caldisericota bacterium | reverse complement strand
CAATATGGCAGAGCACCTGGCTCAAGACAGGAACCTGGTGTCAGCGATCGTGATGGGCGCGACCGGTCCGACCATCGAAAATTCGCTGCGCACCGCCGGCATGAGCACAATCGTCCGTGTCGAATCCCTTGAGGATGCTGTCAGCCATGGAGTGGATCTTCTTTCTGCAGGTGGCACGCTACTGTTGTCTCCCGCTTGTGCCAGTTTCGACATGTTCAGGGATTTTGAGGAACGTGGTGACCGGTTCCGGGAGATCGTACTGAGCGGCATGGGCGCGATAACGCGGTGAGGCGCCTACTGGTTCTCGTCGCCATACTGCTCTGTCTGGGCGTGCTGCAGAACTACAGCATCGCCGTCAGCCTCAGTGCTGCGCGAGGCCAATTGGTAGCTGTTACCCCGAGCGTGGTCAAGCAGGCGATTATCGTTGGTATTGGCATCTTCGCCTACTGGCTTTGCTCGCGGTTTAAGTACCTGCGTTGGGCAGACATTTCGGAATTCTTGACGTACGTCGTGGGAGCACTGCTTGTCGCCGTTCTCATTCCTGGCATCGGCAGGAGTGTCAACGGTTCCAGCCGGTGGATCGGAATAGATTTGATTGGGCTGCAGCCGTCTCAGGCATCTGTCCTGGTAGTGCCACTTCTTGCCGCCAAGCTCTTCAGTGGCAAGTACCTGAACCAGTATGACCATCGATACTATCGCACGTTTCTGCTGTTCGTGCTGGGGTTCACAGGGCTGGTCGCCATGGAACCAGACTTCGGTACGGCTTTCGTCATTGCCGGATCTTCCATCGCCATCCTGCTGGGTGTCGGTGCTCCGCTCGGCTACTGGTTCAGCAGAACAGCCGTCCTGGGTGCGTTGGCCCTGATTGCCGTGAATGTGAAATCCTCATGGAAAGTCAGGATGACCTCGTTCATCAATCCACTGGCAGCCGACAAGGCGAAAGGGGTCGCCTACCAACTTGTGAACTCGATGTTTGCCGTCGCGAGAGGTGGCGCCCTGGGGCGGGGTTTCATGCGGAGCGTCCAAAAATTTGTCCACTTCCCGGCCCAGGAGAATGATTTTGTTTTTGCCATATTCTCGGAGGAGTTCGGGCTTATCGGTGTGACTGTCGTACTCGTCATCTTTCTGTGGATTGTCTTCGAACTGTTCAGGCTTGCCTCGAAGTCCTCTGAGCCGTTCGCCCGAGTGTATGTCATGGGACTTGGCGTCTTTCTCGCGGTTCAGGCGTTCGTTAACATTGGTGTCGTTGTCGGATTGCTTCCTACGACAGGAGTACCGTTGCCTTTCTTCAGTCAGGGAGGTAATCACATCGTCTTCGAGATGGCTGCGCTTGGCATCGCGGGAGCTATTTCCCGGAGTCCGGAGGCTGTCTGATGCACTACATCATAGCTGGCGGAGGGACGGGGGGCCATATCTACCCCGCAGTTGCAATTGCTGAGCGTCTCTCTGACAGCGGAACGGTCACGATGCTGGCGCGATCCGGCAGTATGGAAGAACGCGTTTTCCTCTCTCAGGGACTTGACGTCAGGACTGTCAGTTCAGCCCCGCTTCTCTACACGCCCAGGTCGTTGTTGTGGCTTGTACGTGCGACTCGAGGCGGAGTAAGGACTGCCCGCCACGTTATGACAGACGCCCACGCGGATGCTTTCATCGGTACCGGTGGATACGTATCGGTGCCAGGAATCGTGGCTGCGCAGATCAACAGGGTTCCGATATTCCTTCTTGAACAGAATACAATCATGGGGAGAGCGAATCGGCTGTTCTCTCACCGGGCGCGGCACGTGTTTCTCGGCTTTCCCATTGAAGGCCTCTCCGGCCCACGGTTCACCGTCACTGGGAACCCTCTGCGACAAGAAGTGTACAAGACACTGACCGAATGCCGATCCAGCAGGTCCCTTCGCAGAGGGTTGTTGTTTGTGGGGGGCAGTGGTGGAGCCGCGTTCGTCAACGACCTGTTCCTGCGAACAATCCAAGAGCTAGACAGCCGGGGCCGCGAAGTCTCGGTCACCGCCGTGACCGGAACTGAAGATTACGCGAGGATCCATGATGTAGTGGAGGAACTGTCTCTGCGACACGTCAATCCTGTCCTCGTTTCCTATGAGGAGCATATGGAGCGACTCTATGAGCACACTCGCACCGCAGTGACGAGAGGCGGGGCACTTGCTCTGACGGAGCTTGCGGTCGGAGGCATCTATGCCGTCGTCATCCCGTATCCGTATGCTGTTGGGCAGCACCAGTCGAAAAACGCCAAATATCTTGAGAGTCTGGGCCTGGGCATATGCATTAAGCAGCAGTCGCTCCAATTTGACAGATACCTGTCGATCGTGGAGAAGGCGCTCGATAACGAAGCAGGCCCAGTCCTCCGTGCTTCGAGCATTTTTGCCAGTGACGCTGGAGATGCTATCGTGCGAACCATTGAAGAGGAGTGCTCGCATGATTGAGTTCCTGCAACCCGGAAGACGGTTCTTCCTTGTTGGCATCTGTGGCGCAGGGATGAGTTCGCTGGCCATGCTGCTGCGCAGCATCGGGATGGATGTGCGGGGTTCAGACACCGCGAATGACGGCATCGAGGCTGAACGATTGGCCTCGCGGGGTATATGGGTCATGTCCGAAGCTGAGGCAGCTGGTGTGCTTCGACATGATGAAGTTCTGGTGCGGTCGTCCGCAATTCGACCGGACAACGCCGTACTTCTGACGGCAACGCGGGTCGGAACGAGCATTCTCCATCGAACGGATGTCCTGTCCGCCGTCGCAGCGCGCTACTTCCTGATAGCTGTTTCCGGCACTCACGGCAAGACCACGACGTCAGGAATGATTGGATACGCGCTGGCGAGACAGGGCTTTGCTCCAACCATCTGTGTGGGAGGCCATATCGCAGGATTCGATGGAGCCTTTCCCCCTGAAGGCACCGAGCGAAAGCAGATTCAGGGACGCCCGACCATGGTCCTGGAGACTGATGAATCGGACGGATCGTTCCTGAAGTTCCATCCAGACGTGGCCGTGGTCACGAACATCGACAGCGACCACCTGGGAGCTTATGGAGGCGAGTTCGCCAACCTTGCCCGGGCATTTGCCCGGTTTGCCCAGCAGTGCGCTGAGCGCGGCGGGCTTATTGTTGGCTGTGGCGACGACAAGGAAACACGCAGGATTGTGCAGGCTCTGCCACGGCACGTCCTGTATGGTCAGGAGGCGTCAAATCAGGTACGTTTGGACTACGACGTCCACAGCAACATGGCAAACGTCGTCAGGGAAGGCAATGTGTGGCCATTTGCGATGGAACGAGGAGACGAGAAGAGCTATCTCAACGCTGTCGCCGCTTGCCTGGCGTGCGAAGCGGTTGGCATGGAGCGGCGGATGGAACTCCTCGCAGAGCACGACGGGACGATCGTCCTGACAGACCACGCCGATCACCCCACGGAGATCAGGGCGACGCTGCAGGCTGTCTCTGTCCGGTATCCAGGAAGGTCACTCACGCTGGTACTTCAGCCACACCGTTTCTCGCGAGTGAGCAAGTGCCTCGACGAGTATGGCCCGGCTCTGGCCGGAGTTCCACGAATCGTACTGCTCGACATTTTTCCGGCTGGAGAGACGATGGAGCGTCCAGAAGAGCTGGACCAGAGGCTTCGCAGGAGTGTGCAAACAGCAGTTGGCAAAGCATTGGTTCCCCAGATGCCCGTTGACCAGATGCTCGACATGTTGCGAATGTCGGCCATTCCGGGAGATGTCGTGCTGTTTGTGGGCCCCGGTGATGTGAACAAGCTTGGTCTGCGGTACTGTAGCTTGCTGACGAGCTGCAATGCAGTACAATATCAAGCCACCGTGTCTCTCGAGGGACGCTCCGGGCAGGAGAATGGCGTATGGTAGGTTCGGTCATCGAGAAGTTTAGAGGTCGCGTAGAGCAACGGGTCCTTACGAAGGAACCGCTCTCATCCTACACGTCGTTTCATATCGGCGGTCCGGCCGAGTACCTCTACACGCCGTGTGGTGAGGAGGATCTCGTCTGCGCGCTGCGCGCTGCCAGAGCTCTTGAGATACCGACGACAGTGCTTGGCAATGGAACGAATGTCCTTGTCTCGGACAGCGGTGTCGAGGGTCTGGTGGTGAGGCTCATGGAGACCTCGCTTCAGCCAGTAATGGAGAAAGGACTGGTGCTTGCCCGAGCCCCTATGCCACTGTCCTCTCTGCTGGAATTTGCAATACGTCGGGATCTGTCTGGACTGGAGTATCTCGTGAGCATACCAGGTACTGTTGGCGGGGCCATCTATATGAACGCAGGTTCGTTTTCTCAGGCCATAAGCACTCACCTGGCTTACGTGGAAGTTCTTGATCGCAACCTCGAGTATACCCTGAAGAGACATGAAGATGTCGATTTTGACTACCGGTACAGCGAGTTTCAGGAGAACGGGGCCATCATCCTGGGGGCTGCATTTGACCTTGAGGCTGGTGATGGAGCGACAATCCGGTCGACTGCTGCACGTATCCGATCTGAGAAGCATGCCAGACAATCATGGGAACATCCAAATGCAGGAAGTATCTTCACTAATCCCCCAACGACCTATGCAGGAAAGTTGATAGAGGAAGCTGGGTGCAAAGGTCTCCAGCTGGGACAGGCACAGGTGTCGATCAAGCATGCGAACTTTATCGTCAACCTTGGAGGCGCGACCGCACTTGATGTCGTGTGCCTCATGGACCTTGTCGTACAGAAAGTATATGCGCGCTTCAACGTGCGCCTTTCACCCGAGATCAGACTGCTTGGTGACTTCTCTCAGGAGGCAGCGCATGCGTCTGGGTGATGAGCTTCTCCGTTTATGAGACTCCTCTGGCGCATGGGTCTGGTTGCCTTGGCGGTGTTGATGGTCTACTGGTTCACCGTACCAGCTGCTCGAGTACGCGTACAAGCGGATTCGTGGGAAGCCCCTGTCGTGGACCAGGTCTGGCATAGTCGATCTCAGGGTCTTCTCATGTTCCTCAACAGGGCCTCGGTCGTTGACCGGCTGAAGGGACTCCCCGTTTCCGGCCTGACTATTCAGCGGGAGCGACCTTGGAATGCCACTGTCGAGGTTGACATCGCTGACCCAGACGTGGTGATCAGGCAGGGACGCCAGCTGGGTGCCGTGTTCCTGCAGGCTGGGACGGCCTATGCCGTTACAGCGGCACCGGAGTCATGGAATGTGGTTGACGTAACCGGGTTTCCGTCTCCATCTTCGGCCTTTCTGTCTGCCTCGCTCGAATATGCCCCGCTGTGCTGCCAGTTGATGCAGCATCGGGACCAGCTTGCTATCACGGGGATGTCACTCTCTTCTTCGATGGGACTGGCCATACGTTTGAAAGACGGTAAGACGCTTATCCTTGGTGACAGCACAAACGGTGCTTCCAAGATCGAACGGGGGATTGCGGTCGTTGGGATGCCTGCGTTCAAGGGGAAGCAAGTAACTATCGACTTGCGATTCGACGGCCAGGCTGTCATTCCAGGGACTCCATGATCGCACGTGGAAGAAACAGAGGTGTTTTTCTCGCCGGCTTGTTTGTCCTGGTTGCAGGATTTGGATACCTTCTGGCTGTGCAGTTTGAGCCCACGGTGAACAAGGCCTACGTCGTTCCTGCCCAGAATGTCGAGTTGGTCGAAATCATGAGGGGACTGGAAAACGAAAATGACAGTACTGCCAAGCAGATTGTCGATCTACGGGCACAGCTGGGAGAGCTTGAGAGCAAGGCCGCTGCCACGAGCGACGAGGTGCGTGTTCTCACGCAGCACCTGAAAGAACTGAGAGCAAAGGCGGGACTTGCCGAGGCGACAGGTCCCGGCGTCGTCGTAACGTTGAGCGACAGTTCGCGTACTCCGACGCTCTCGGATGATCCGAACTACTTTGTCATCCACGACGGCTACCTCCGCAGTATCGTCAATCTCATGCGGAGATACGGTGCTACGGCGATTGCCGTCAATGATCAGCGAATTCTTGGAAACAGCCCTATCGTTTGTGCCGGACCGATCATTCTGGTGAACTCCAGCAGGATGTCGCCACCTTATGTCATTACTGCGCTGGGGAACCCTGAGATGCTCGCTGACAGCATTTCTCAAGACGTCTTCTTCCGAGCGCTGGAGATCTATCGCGATCAGTTTGAGATCACGTGCTCGCTTGAGAAGAAAACGTCTGTGACTGTCCCGGCGTCGTTGGACAATGCTGCGTTCAAGTACGCTGTGGGTGCCAAATGAAGAGGACTGGGCAGTCGCCCTGGCAGTCGACAGTACTGATCTTCTTCCTTATCAGCTTCTTTGTTGGGTTCTTCCTCCCTGGGCAGGCACGCGTTATTCGCGAGATGAAGCAGACCTATCAGAACCAGGACCCAAAGGACCTCATTCGCGTTATCAAGGACCTTCAGCAGCGCAAGCAGAACCTCTTGGTCGAGGAGACCGATGTGTCGCAAAAAGTCACGCAGTACCTTCGCTCTTCCGACGACACTGCTGCGCAAGTGCGCCAGTTGCAGAACGAAGCCACTGTGCTGATGCAGAGAACCGGTGCTGTCCCGCTCACGGGTCCTGGCATACGGGTCACGATACGGGAACAATCTTCGGGAGCGTCGCCATCCATGCTGGCCGATGAGGACCTTCTCCTTCTTCTGAATGATCTCTGGGCATCTGGAGCCGAAGTCATATCGTTGAACGGAATACGCCTGACCGACTCGAGTTCGGTATACAGGGCCGGTCTCAACGTTCGCGTGGACGGACGCGTCACACAGATGCCGCTGGTCGTGGAAGCGATTGGTGACACGGGGAACATGTCCAAGGGGCTTCAGATTCCAGGGGGTGTGCTCGACTTGTTGAACCTGAGGCGCATTGGTGCTATAGTTCAAAACGTCAACCTGCTTCGGATCAGTAACTAGGGGAGGAAAACGGGTATC
>JAPLGH010000010.1 GCA_026390285.1 Caldisericota bacterium | reverse complement strand
ATTCTCATCGATCAGGGATTCATCAACGACGATATCAAAGCACAGGTCCTGGCAGAACAGTGGCGCATGCCATTTGTGGACATCATGGCAGAGCAGATTGCGTCGGACGTGCTGGCGAACGTGGATCAGGAGCGCGCCAAGCGCTACGGCTTCGTCGCGTTCAGGCGCGAGGAGGGCGTCGTGAGCATCGCGCTCAGTGACCCCACCAACATCGAGCTCATGGATTACCTGCTGGCCACGTACGGGCGTGAGACGAAGTTCCTCGTCGCCCCCAAGAACGCGATCTACGGCGCCATCGAAAAGTACTACGTCGTCGGAAACTCCATCAAGGAAGCCAGCTCCGAGGCGAAAGCTGAGATCATCGCGGAGACTGGTGAAGAGGTCAGCATCGAGCAGTTGCGGGAGATGGGTCAGGACGCGCCTGTCATCCGGCTGGTCAACACCATCATCACCCAGGCCATCGTCGAGCGCGCCTCGGACATCCACGTGGAACCGCAGAAAGACCACCTGCGCATCCGCTACCGTGTGGACGGTATCCTGGAGGAGAAGCAGAAGCTGCCGCGCAATATTCAAGCCGGCGTGCTCTCGCGCATCAAGATCATGTCCAACATGGACATCGCCGAGCGGCGCAAGCCCCAGGACGGCCGTATCTCCCTGCGCATCGACGCCAGGGCCATCGACTTCCGTGTCAGTTCCCTGCCCACCATCTACGGCGAGAAGATCGTCATGCGTATCCTGGACAAGATTCCTCAGTGACACGCTGAACCTGTTCAACAACGTCATCAGCCAGCCATACGGCATGATCATCATTTCCGGTCCGACGGGCGCCGGCAAGACGACGACCCTGTACTCCGTGCTCAACCGCCTCAACACGTCGGGCAAGAACATCGTGACGGTGGAGGACCCGGTCGAATACCAGATGGACGGGCTCAACCAGGTGCAGGTCAACATCAAGGCCGACATGACCTTTGCCAACGGCCTGCGCAGTATCCTGCGTCAGGACCCCAACATTGTGCTCATCGGCGAAATCCGTGACGGAGAGACGGCGCAGATCGCCATCGAGGCAGCCCTGACCGGGCACCTCGTTCTCTCCACCCTGCACACCAACGATGCGCCGTCGGTGGCGACACGACTGATTGACATGGGCATCGAGCCGTTCCTCATCGCGTCGTCGCTCATCGGGGCAACGGCCCAGCGCCTGGCGCGCAAGATCTGCCCCGAGTGCAAAGAGCCGTATGTCCCGCCGGCCTCGGCCCTCGAAGGTCTGGGCCTCAGCACACGGGGCAAGCTGGAGGATGTCACGTTCTACAAGGGTGTCGGCTGTCCGAAATGCGGTGGTTCAGGCTACCGTGGGCGTACCGGCATTCATGAGATGATGAAGGTGGACGACGACCTGCGTCGCCTCATCCTTCACAAGGCCAGCGCGCGCGACATGTCTCAGGCCGCACGCAGCCATGGAATGCGCACTTTGCTCGAGGATGCCCTGGTCAAGGCCAGGGAAGGCATCATTACCCTCGAGGAGGTTCTGCGCGTGGTATCTACCGTCGAATCGGACTAAAGGAGCCGTCATGATTGCCGAGGTACAGGAGAACACCCCTCAGATTGGACCAACATCTTCGGGGGAGCATCGCATCGATCTCGCAACGATTCTGAAAGTCGCCACGGAAAAGAACGCCACGGACATTCATCTCCAGGTCGGTCTGCCCCCCATCCTGCGCATTCAGAAGAAGCTGGTGGCTCTCGGCAGTGAGAAACTTTCGCCCGAACGCGTCGAGGAACTCATGTTCCCCATCATGAACGATCACCAGAAGGTGCTGTTTAAGCAGAGCATGGAGTATGACTTCAGCTATGGTGTCAAGGGGCTGGCTCGTTTCCGTATCAATGTCTTCCGCCAGCGTGAAAGCATGGCGGCAGCACTGCGGAAGATCCCCTACGAGATCCCGGCCATGGACACGCTGGGGCTTCCCCCCGCGGTTTTCAGCTTTCCGAAGCTCAACCGTGGCTTCGTTCTGGTTACCGGGCCGACCGGGCATGGCAAGTCGACGACACTGGCATCGGTTCTTGACCGCATCAACCAGGAACGGCAGATGCACATCGTGACCCTCGAGGACCCGATCGAGTACCTCTTCCAGCACAAGCAGAGTATCGTGGTCCAACGCGAGCTTGGCACGGATACGCAGAGCTTCGCGAATGCCCTGCGCAGCGCCCTTCGCGAGGATCCGGATGTCATCCTGGTCGGCGAGATGCGCGACTTCGAGACCATCGGAGCCGCCCTGACCGCAGCGGAGACCGGGCACCTGGTGTTCGCGACACTGCACACCAACAGCGCGGCACAGACCATTGACCGCATCGTGGACGTGTTCCCGCCGTACCAGCAGCAGCAGGTCAAGGTCCAGCTCGCCAACACCTTGTCGGCGGTCATGACCCAGCAGCTCATGGTGCGCAAGAACAACGACGGCCTGGTGCTTGCCTGCGAGGTGATGCTGGCGACCCCCGCCATCAAGAACCTCATCCGCGAGGGCAAGACCTACCAGATCCAGTCGGTCCTCCAGACCAGTACCGCGATGGGCATGATGACCATGGACCAGTCGCTCAAGGGCCTGTACGACCGTGGCGTCATAAGCTACGAGGATGCGATCGACCACGCGTTCGACCCCAAGGAACTCCAGCGCTTGCTGGGGCGCTCTTGAGAGCACTGAGAGGAGGCACCTGTGGCAACCTATAACTATGTTGCGTCCGATCGTTCGGGTTCGACCCGACGCGGCACGATCAACGCCGCCAATTCCCACGAGGCGGCTGAGGCTATTCGCGGCAAGGGCCTTGTGCCGGTAAACATCAACGCGGCCAGGAGTGCGGGCGGCAGCGTCGCCGTGCGCACGACCGGCCCCTCCGGGGAGGTAAAGCAGGGCAGACTGGCGGCCGGCGGAGCAGTCGCCGCCAAGGACATGGGTATCTTCACTTCCCAGCTGGGCACCATGCTCAACGCGGGCCTGTCCATCACCAAGGCGCTGGACATCCAGTGCAAACAGCTCGACAGCCATGGACAACTACCCTGGAGTCTTCAGCACACTGTACACCGCCATGGTCCGGTCAGGGGAGGCATCGGGCAACCTGGGCAACAGCCTGCTCAAGATGGCCACGTTCCTCGAGCGGGAGGCGGAGCTCAAGCGCAAGATCAAGAGCGCAACCAGCTACCCACTGATCGTCATCACCGCCAGCGTGCTCATCGTCATCGGCCTGTTCATCTTCGTCCTGCCGCAGTTTGTGGGCTTTCTGAAAGCCCTGAACGTGCCCCTGCCCTTCCCGACGCGCATGACCCTCGCGATGAGCAACTTCCTGGTTCACCGATGGTACGTCCTCCTTGTCATCGTGGCGGTCATTTTCTTCGGCGTCCGCGCCTGGTTCCGGTGCTCAAGACGTCCATGGCCCGCTTCACCGACACGTTGGCGACCTTGTTCGGGGCGGGCGTGCCGCTGATCAGCTGTCTGGAGATGGTGGGCGGCACGATGGGCAACACGATCGTTTCGGCAACCATCGACCGGGTCGTGGAGTCCATCAAGAGCGGAGCCGCACTCAGCGCCGCCATGGCCGAGACGCAGTTCTTCACGCCCATGGTCATCCAGATGACCGCAGTCGGCGAGGAGTCGGGTTCTCTCGAGACGATGCTGGGGAAAGTGGCGACGTTCTACGAGGCCGAGGTCGACTCCGCGACGGACAGCCTGACTAGCGCCATCAACCCGATCCTCATGATCGTCGTGGGCGGCATGATCGGCTGGGTCCTCGTCTCCCTGTACCTGCCAATCTTTATGATGGCGGGCGGCATCTCCTGACATGCAGACCGCACCCCAGTATTGATGGGGCGTTCGTGGCACGTGAGTGAAATACTTGACAAAAAAACGAAAGGTGTTCTACTGTCCGTACAGGGTATCGTTTCCCTGCAGGAATTGCTGAGAAGTCGGTCCCAAGTCGGTCCCGATACTATGGACGCCAGGGGCCGATGGAGCTGGGTGGCGTAACCGGCCTGGTCAAATGATTGGACTTCAAGTCCAGGGAACAGTCAAGAGCAAGGAGGTGACAAGACACCCGTGACCAATTCGCGAAAAGCCCAACTATGCCCCTTGGATTGGACCAACATCCTCGGGGGCATTGGCATCAGTCGAAATCGCAGTCAACAACATGGACATAGTGACGACCTGCCATAAGCGCCCCTCGCCTTGAACCAAAGGGCTCGGGAGCAGGCAGGAAACCTACAACAACTTCCAATGAGGAAGCAGTGAAGAGAAGAGGATTCACCCTTATCGAGCTGATGGTGGTCATCGCGATCATCATCATTCTTGCAGCAATCGCAATCCCGAACTACCTCACCATGACTGCGCGTGCCAAGAGGTCGCGTGTCGCTTCAGACATGAACGCGTTGGCAACGGCTCTGGAAGCCTACAGAACAGACTGGGGAGTGTACCCGAGAGTTCCCGCTGGTCCTGCTGCCATCACTGATGTCGACATTTCTGCGCCTGCTGGTCTGCTCTACTTGGAGTTGGCCGGTACAGGTGGAGCCGGGCTACAGAACATCGCTGCCAACACCACGTCTACTGGGGAGGCCGGTGGCATAGAGTACATGAAGGCTGGAGCAATGTCATCGATGAAGAACCCCATGGACACGTCTGCTGCCGCGGCCCAGAAGGGCAATGCGATCTACTACAGCGGCAATGCCGCGGGTACCCATTGGGTTCTCTATGCCTATGCTGCTGGCGACGTCGTGTACTACGAAACACGTGACTCAGTCTCGCAGTTTACGAAGGTAGGGGCTGTCAAACCAGTAGTTGTGCCATAGTCCCAGATCTTGCACCAGCCGGCAGTATTTTTGGGGTCAGGTCTAGGCTAGGGGTCAGCTGTTACATTTCACGAAGTGTTACATTTATGCTGTTCGCCGGAGCCCTTCGGGGCTCCGGCGAACAGGAAGGGTTCTGAGGTCGTGGGAAGCCAGTCAGTTTCCCAGGGCTCCAGGGCACGGCGGTGGGCCCGCGAGTTGCTTCGCAATGTGGACTTGCAAATGTTGGAGCGTGTCGTATAGTTAGAGCAGGTAAGCAGATGGAGCAGACCATGAGGCAGACAACAGGACATCACTCATACGTTGGATCAAGAGCAGTTGTCTCGCGTTACGCCCTAATCCCATCTTCTTGCACCAGGTGTCGGCGCTCCGGCTTCACACTTGTTGAGGTCATCGTTGCGATGGCCATACTCATGATCATAGTGATCGGAACCTTCTCCGCCGTGTCATTTGCCTACTCGACCAGTGCGACTGCTGAGGGGTTGAACACGGGAAAGAACATCGCTGACTACGCAATTGAGTACCTCCGGTCGCGCAACGTGACGCGTCAGGACATGCATGGATTGAGCCCGGTATGGTACCCCGGGAGCGGCGTAACCGCCGGGGGCATAACCACCGGCGGCTTCCCGGGGATCATGGACCTGGCTGGTGAGCCTCTAAACATCAACCACGTTCCTCTGCTGCCTGGAGTCGCTGAGGGAACCTCGGCAGCGACGACCACATACGCCTATTCCTCGCTGCAGAGTTATGTGTCGCTTTGGGATGCTGCAACTATCCTTTCATCTAGCACCGATGATCCTCTGGAGCCAAACGCCAGCGTCAAGGTTGCGGGCGTTGGATCCGAGCGTCGGTATGTGGATGCGGTGACATCAGACCCTTATGTCCTACGATTTCCGCTCGACAGTGTCTCCGCGTCCCCTCCTGCCGCTGCCCCCATTCGCGCGTTCACGGCATGGGGCGACTATCATATGCTGGTGAGCAGCAAGTGGCAACCGACCGTGTGGGGTTCGTCTTTCCTCGCAGGAACCTTTGTCGATCCTCATTGTACCACGACTTCTGGGCGCAAAGACGCGTGTACGTCATATCGCGGCTACCGCGTGCTGACCCAGATTCGGGCTCTTTCGAGTTCTGCCACATACAATCACGTCCAGACGTATGACGTTCGTGTGACCGTTCTCTGGATGGTCGGTGCCAAGGAGCGCAGGTATGTTGTTTCCACCACGATTGCGACCTACTAGGGCCAGGCGCGAGGGCTTCACGCTCATCGAGCTGGTCGTGGCCATGGCCATTATGGTCATCGTCATCTATGTTGCCCTCACGACAGTGACTTATGCGCTGGGCATGGCAAGGCGTGCACAGAGCCGCTCTGAGGTCCAGGCGGACTTGAGCGCCGTGATCGACCAGGCGACAAAGGAGCTCAGGGAAACGACGACGCAGAACGATGGTGTGGGCGGCGCCACCTGCTATGGGGTTACCGTTCCGGCCCCAGCCGTAGCGTTTCCGGCCACGCCTACCGTTGCCGTCATCCGTCACCTGAACGATCTTCTCGCAACCCTGTCGCCGGTTCCGCCGCTTGTCGGTGCACAGGAGTACATATTTGACGCCTCCCGGCGACTACTGGAGTTCTACGTCTATGACGTCGATCCATTGGATCTGACGCCAGCCACCCCGAGTCTGCCGCTCGTCAAGCACCGTATCCGGTATGGCTTGAGCATCCCAGCCATGGGTGCGCTCGCACGGAGGTACTGGCCGCTTGCGGGGTATCAGCCGCTCCAGGTCACGTATGCCAATGATTACTATAATGGGACGTCCTGGTCCAGTGTGACACCTGAGCCTGTCACTGGGCAGGTCGTGACTGATTTTACGGTGATCCGCCCGGCTGGTTCGCGCGGAGCGATCCAACTGGTCATCGAAGCAAGTGTGGCCAGCGCATCTGGCGGGGGTGTCAGCCCGATCCGGATGCTGGCACAGGTGACGGTACGGCAGTAGGCGCGTAGGCGCCAGGAGGAGATCATGAATACCACGCGAAGAGTAATGAAGCACCGGCCGGGTGTGGCCATGCTCATCGTACTGATGATTGGCTTGCTTGCATTCGTTGCCGTGACGGGGCTGCTGGGATATCTTGTCCCTCGTCAGCGCAGCGTGAGCGGCGAGGCTATCTCAGATCGTTCACTCGCGCTTGCGGACGGGTTCATTGATCAGCTCTTGGCGAACGTCAACGCGCAGGGAGAGCTGACGAAGAGTGCTGTAGGATCCGACACGGCCGAGGATGTTGTCATCAGGTCGTTGCTCGCCAATCTCAACGGAGGAAATCCCAGCACTGATACGTTGGCCACGATTCGAGCGAATGTTCGGACGTACGTACTTGACACTTCAATGTCGACATACTACCGTGTCGATGGCGGCGTGTTCACCAAGGGTATCCTGACATCCGGAACCCTCACGCCGCTGGGGAATGGTTCAGTCGTAACTCTCCCATCCTTTGACTCTTCGTTCGCCACCGACAATCGCTGGTACCAGATGGACACCAACTGTGACTACGATTACAGCGAGGACAAGAATGATATCTGGGGATTGCGGGTGACCGCTTTCAACATCAGCAAGCCGGAGCTGCGGCGAACCGTGCAGGCGGATGCCGGACGCGGCGAGATCACGGCCGAGCCCAACTGGTATCGTCGCGTCGTGGGGCCGAACGGAGAGAAGAGTTTCTGTGAATATGCCGGCATCTACAACAATAGCGCTTCATATGGCCAGTATGAGGTTATTAACGGGCCCATTCGTTCCAATGGGACTATCAATATGGGCGGTTGGGCTCTGGATAGAGTCTACGCTTTTGGCTCTGTCACGGACGGGTCGGGAGACACTGGGCGGTTCGGACCGCTCAAGTGGAAGCTGAGCAACAGCCAGATCGGCAAGTACGTATTTCCGGGCTATCCGGCAGCGGTATGGGCCAATGGTGCGCTTGCGCTCTGGGGAACCAAGCCGTTCACCCGCGATGTTGTCGGCGACACCGGGATACAGGATAAGTGCTCTGCGGCTTACTACGTGAATGGAGATGCAACCGTGGTGTTCAGCAATCCGGGGGGCGTGGGCAAGGTCACCATCAATGGTGTGCTCATGAATATGCCGCCGGACGGCCTCATCTACGTGGAAGGAAACGCATGGGTAGGTGGGACGGTTCACGGCAGGGTCACGCTAGGTTGCAGGGGCACGATCAACATTGCGGACGACGTTGTGTACTCGATTCCTCCTCGAGTGAATTCCGGGGATTCAATGCCCGCTCTTCCGGACGCCCTCGGACTGGTCGCCGGCCAGCAGGTGTTCATACCAAAGTCGACGTATGATACCCACCACACCCTGACGGTTGATGCTGCCATATTCTCCGTCACGGGTGGTCGTCAGATCGACCCGTCTGTTGGAACCCACAATGAGAACACCACTCCTCACTATGAAGCCTTCTGGAATGGCTCAGAAGCACTGAACGATGCGTCGAAGACCCCGCTGACAGGCAGTGGCTCTTCGACAAGAGGATACGAGCTTCAGCACACGAATCTCGACTGGAATCTCAAGGACTATGGCGCTCCCCCGATGTTCCCCGGGACGGGGACGTCTGCGATACCTGGAGAGGTAAGCTGGGTCTTGCTGAAGACCCCGGGCGACTCTGCCATCCTCACTCAGCTAAATGGCGTCACTCCGATTGCGTTGGGCACGAGCGACCCTGCCTATGACCCAGCGTTCGCGAAGTACTACTATGTTGTCAGTGGAACGACGTATTACACGGCCGGGTCGTCAGGGACGATGTATGCGAAGTACAGTCCCGACCAGACCGCGCTCTCGCGCTACCGTGTCTCATGGAAGGAACAGATTGCCACTCCCGTGCGCCAGCCATAGGGAAACCGTGGTGAGGATTCGGTCCGGCTTCACGCTAATTGAGCTCGCTGTCGTCATAGCCATTATCATTATCTTGACTGGGGCGGGCGTCCCTTCCTTTGGACGCGCCGTGACGACCAGCCGGATGCAGGCAGCAGCCTATCAGCTTGCTGGTGACCTGAAGATGATGCGGGAGAACGCGATCCTGTATCAGGCCAACCTGACGATGTATCTGTGTACGGATCCCGCTGGCCAGCGCACGTTCTACTGCTTCGAGCTCCTGCCGAAACTCGACAGTGCTACGGGCCTGCCAAGTACAGCCCTTCACTACAATCCACCGGCTGACGGCGTGACTTGGCCAGACCCCAGTCGTTTTGTTCGGCGCAGTTTCCCCTATGCTGTCAAGCTGGCCTTGCCGAAACCCTTTGCTGCTGTTCAGTCTTTCGGTACCTGGGAGTACCATCAACTGACCTTCTACTCTGGCAGTGGCGGCAACTTCCGGGGGAGCCCCTCAGAGTCTGGTATGATCACGCTGGTGGACCAGACGGGCACGCGCAATTGGTATGTCTTCGTGGACGGTGTCGGCCGCGTCCGCGTGAGCGCAAACCCCTCAGGATCGTAGAGGCGGGACGGGCGAGGCTCAGCCTTGTCGAGACCTGACCTGACCGAAGCCCTCGGCACCTGATGATGCCGTATGTGTCTTGGTATCACTTAGCCCGGCCTGATGGCCGGGCTTCTTCTATTACAGTCCCTGAGCTCTCACAAAGAAGACCGGCATGATAACCCTGAACCATTGGAGCCCATAACAAAGCCCCCTACCCCCCTGCCCCTGAGGCATCCTACCAGCTCCACAGGAGCTTGGCTCCACCGTACAGCCGCTACAAGAGAAGCTGTTTTCACCTCTTCCTGCGCAGCCGTTTCTATGGCTGGTACGTTATCGTTATTGTCTTGGTTGCATCAACCCAGTCGACTGAACAGCCAACATTCTCAGAGACGAATCTCAGAGGCAGCATGGTCCTGCCATTGATGATCTCGGGGACGACTTTGACGTTTGCAGAATCGACAGGGGTTGTGACACCATTCACTCTGGCAGCACTCTTGCCAATCCAGAGGTCGATAGAGGCGCTGCCGAGGGCCACCGTTGCTTTTCTGGCTGTTCCATCCCAGCCAACCGTTCCTCCGAGTGATTCGATGATTGCACGTATCGGGACAAGCGTCCTTCCATTCCTGATGACGGGAGGCGAATCAAGCCCCATCGAGTGACCGTTGACGCTGAACATGGAGTTTCCGATCTGAAGGACGATGACGGTCTGTTTGTTCTCTTCCTCGAATCGTGCGCTGATGGTATGGTTGGAGGTGACATTGGTGAACGTGTATGAGGCAATGACTCCTTGCGATACACCGTCGACCGAAACGTCGGCGACGCGGTAGCCGACACTCGGAACGATGGTGAATGCTTTGCTCCCACCTTGAATGATGGTCTGCGGCATGTTTGGCGTGACGCTGCCACCGGTCCCCGTAGAGGGCGTCAGCGTGTAGGAGGGAAGTCTGGTGAAGGTTGCGGTGACGATCTTGTCGGCATCCATGGTGATCGTCGCCGGGTTGGTGGTACCTGTGAGGTCACCGGACCAGCCGCTGAAGGTGTAGCCAACGGAGGGGGTTGCCGCGAGGTGAATGACGGCGCCGCGAGCATATGACGAGGAATCGGGAGACCTGTCGATCGAGCCGCCAGCGGCGGGTGAAACGGAAGACGTCAGCGTGCATGAAGATGAGGCATCATACCGGAAAACACCGGTATCAGTACTGACATATGCGGTGGTGCGAGCACGTGAGTCGACGGCAACGCATTGGACATTCTTGTCGGTGAGACCAGCGTTCATTGCACTCCACGTGGTACCGCTGTCGGTGGAAGAGAATACGCCGCCACCGTATATGCCTGCGTACAGGGTAGTGGGGATGCGGGCATTGATGGCAATGGACACGGCCGACTGATCAGTGAGTCCCGCGTTCATCGCAGCCCAGTGACCGCCACCATCGGTAGACCGGAACACGCCATCGTCGGTGCCGGCATACAAGACAGAGGTGGTGGTGGGGTTGATGGCAATTGCGTAGACCGTCTGATTGGTTAGGCCCATGTTCACCGCCACCCAGGTGCTGCCACTGTTTGCGGTGCGGAAGATGCCCCCGCCATCAGTGCCGGCATAAAGGGTCGCGGGCGAAGTGGGGTCAATCGCAAGACATCGCATGTCCAAGGTCGTCAGGCTAGTGTTTGCCGCCGTCCAGGTGGTGCCGCTGTCGATCGAGCGAAACACGCCACCGCCGACAGTGCCTGCATAAAGGGTGGTGGGGGTGAGTGGATTGATTGCAATGGATATGACCCGGGGGTCAGAGAGATGCATGCTCGCAGCCGTCCAGGTGGTGCCGGCGTCGGCAGTACGGAAGACGCCGCCCCCATAGGTACCGGCGTACACCGTGCTGGGCATGGCAGGGTTGATGGCAATGGACACGATCCACGGGGTGGTGAGGCCAGTGTTTGCCGCCGCCCAGGTGGTGCCGCTATCGGTGGAACGATACACCCCGCTGCCGACGGTGCCGGCAAACAAGGTGGTCGGGGTGAATGGGCTGATGGCAAGAGAGTTAACATTGGGCTCATGCAGCGCCAGTCGTGTCCATGTCCCCATTTCTGTTGCTCGTGCGGTGAGTACACCAACGCATGGACCCGACAGACTCAGAACAGGACACAGCACCAGCGTCAAGACAAGACGAACGGATCGTTTCATCGCCAAGGCCTCCTTAAGGTTCTGTTGTTGCTTCGAGAACTGTGACCATTGTAGTCACTCGAGAGACGTATACCAAATAGCCTGTTCGTTCGGCATTGATCCCCGAAGTCTCTGTGGCGAAGAAGCAGCCGGCACAGTCCCTGCCTTGGTGTGACTGCGCATGAATTGTCGGGGACGTCCCTACACATCTTGGACTGACCGAAGTCCCCAGTGCCCCTTGATGTAGCGCACGTTGCCTTGGGATCCGGCCTGTGCCTCAGCTTGTTGCCTGCTGCCCACTGTACTTGTCGGACACGCCCTTCGGCTTGGATTCAACATGAAACCGTCTGATGCAAGGGGAGTCTGTGAGCGGAGAAGAGTTCACGCAGTTGAAGCCGATCCTTGCACTGGTCATCGGACGCGTCTGGACGGAGTGAGTTGGCAGCGAGGCTTGTTCTCTTGACAGCGTAGCGGTTCTGAGTATTATTCAGTTGTTCGAAACGCAGAGCATAGAAGAGTGAAGGCCATGCGCGACGAGAGAAGCGCAGGGTCTTGACTTTTTTTGCTTTCTGTCTACTATTTAAGTCCGTCGCCCCACCCCCAGGGTGTTCGTCGACAGGTCAGCACGCGCAGTTGGTACCTTGAAAACTAGACAGTGAAGAGAACGGGTTGAAAGACACAATAGGTGTGTTTTTTACCCGACAAGGAAAGTCTTTGAAGTACAAGACAATCCCTGTCATTCCTTTGTACTTGTTCTTCCTTCGGGAAGACAAACAATAATCACAGATTTTCGAAGAGTTCGATCCTGGCTCAGAATGAACGCTGGCGGCGTGCTTTACACATGCAAGTCGAGCGGAGTCAGACCCAAAGGGCAACCCGAGGGGCTGGCTCAGCGGCAAACGGGTGAGTAATGGACAGGTAACGTACCCCCTAGACGTGGATAGCTCATCGAAAGATGAGATAATACGCGATAATGTTGCAGGGCGATGGCTCTGCAAAGAAAGCGGGCGCAAGCTCGCGCTT
>JAPLGH010000070.1 GCA_026390285.1 Caldisericota bacterium | reverse complement strand
GTCATTCCCGCTAGGGCCTATCGAGGAGCCGGGTAATGAATTGATTGCTTTTTCCTGTAGGGAAGGAGGATCAGACGGATCGAGGTGAGAGGCTCCCGTACCCATCCGTTCCGCAGGAATCTCCTCGTTGACGAAAAGACACTCCTGCTCATCAGGTAAAAGTGGCGGGTGCGGCGGCGGCGACATTCCATGAGCATTCTCGCATCCTCTCCGAACGTCAGGCTCTCATCAAATCGGATGTCGTTCAGGAGGTCGCGGCGTACGAACTGGATGGACTTGGTCGTTCGGGTGGCATAGCTGATGAAACTGTAGAAGCGATACCAGCCTCTGGCGACCCTCGAGTCGGGAACGGGACGGAGGGAAACCATGCCCGTCCCCAGATTTCTGCCAGCGTGCGCCCTGAGGTAGCGGTCAAGCTCCCGGAGAAAGCCTGGTGCAAAATAGGTGTCGGCATCAAGGAAGATGACCCAGTCACTTGCCGTGGAGACCAGATCGATGCCGCGGTTCCTTGCGCGTGAAACTCCCGACTCTTCCATCCTGACGACCTTGGCCGACGCAGGCGCGCTTGCGGCGACAACGCTGTCAGTCCGGTCCGTAGAGCCATTGTCCACGATGATGACCTCAAACCTGCCCGCGGGATAGTCCAGTATCTTCAGCGCGGAGAGCGTTGTGCCGATATAGTTTTCTTCGTTGTAAGCAGGAATGACAATCGAAAAGAACAGCACCTCATCGCCCATCTTCAGTTCCTTTGGCTCTCTTTCCGAAGCGACTGAGATTATTGCGGGTTACCTATCGCATACAGGTACCCGTCCCATGATCCTACATAGACGGTGCCGTCGGAGGAAATTCTGGGTGAAGAGAAAATCCCGTCGCCTGTTCCAAATTTCCACTTGAGTGTGCCGTCAGCATTCAGTGCGTAGAGGTAGTTGTTGTTTGACCCTATGTAGATTGTTCCCTCTAGAGAAATGGCAGGTGAAGAGGTAATCTCATCAAGACCTGCTGTCATCCAGGCAGGCGGTTTCTTCAAAAGGTGCTGGAATGGACCGGCACCGGGCCAACCTGTCTTGAATGTCCACTCAAGAGTGCCGTCAGGGCTAATTGCAGACAGGTAGCCGTCCCATGACGCTACATAGACTGTCCCGTCTGAAGAAATGGCTGGAGAAGAGACAGACGCAGAGATAATCCAGTGGCTTGTTCTGTATTTCCACTTCAGCGTACCATCAGGATTGAGTGCATAGAGATAACGGTCGTTTGACCCTACGTAGACTGTTCCATCTGCCGCAATAGCAGGGGAAGACCAGATCCTGCCGCTTGTCCTGTAGCTCCACTTCAGCGTACCATCGGGATGAAGTGCATAGAGATGCCAGTCGTTTGACCCTACGTAAATTGTCCCATCTGGAGCAATGGCCGGAGTAGTCTGGATCCTTCGGCCTGCCTTGAACTTCCACTTGAGTGTTCCGTCGGGGTTCAGTGCGTAGAGGTAGCTCTGCAGGAAGTTGAATACGTCAAGGTGGTTGATATTTGCTCCCACGTAGATCGTTCCATCTGATGCAACAGCAGGGGAAGAGTAAATCACGTCGCCTGTTTCAACCTTCCACTTCAGCGTGCCGTCAGGATTGATTGCATAGAAGTACTCGTCTCTTGAACCTGCATAGACTGTTCCATCTGATGCAACAGCAGGTGAGGAGACAATCCAGCCGCCCGTCTTGAACTTCCACCTGAGCGTACCGTCAGGGTTCAGTGCGTACAGACAGCGGTCCCTTGAACCTGTATAGATTGTCCCATCTGAAGCAATGGCCTGGGAGGACCAGATCTTGTCGCCTGTCTTGAACTTCCACTCGAGATCCCCATTGTTTGTTGACGTATCATACGGGCATTGCCCTGTATGCCTTCCATTGTAGCCTTCCATTGGCCAGATTGGCTGGGTTTCTGCCTTCGCGAGTTCTACTCTTGTCGTCCCCTGAAAGGCAGAGAAGACAACCAACGCTATCAGGAATACTCCAATCAACTTCTTGATAGGACTCTCCTTTTCCCAGTGTAATGTTGTCACGCTTGAGGAGTCACCCAACTACAGTGCTCACTCCTATTTTCGCCTGATACCCGGACATTGCAAGCCGTACCGGCTCAGGGACAGCTCTGATGCTGTCTGCATACACCAAATGACGATCCTGCCAGCTGGCACCCCCGGCAGTGCGCGTTTCACCGGAACATCCTTCGCATGGCTGCAAACAGCCCTATTGACGTCTTGTGATAGACCTTGCTGTAGAGCCCTATTGACGTCTTGTGATAGACCTTGCTGTAGAGTGCATTTCTCGGATTTCTTATCCAGCCTGTGCCCTTCTTGCCGTACAGTGGATTGACGGATCTCTTGATCGTGCGCTTGAGCGCCCCTGTGGTCCTTGCCCGTATCGACCGTGTTATCGATGGCGTTCTGATGCCAAACTTCATGGCAGCATCTCTCTGATCAGTTTGAACTTACCGTCTTATCTTCACGCCGGTACCATATCCCGTCAGAATCTGGACGATTGGATCCCTGTCAAAGTCGTAATCGATCCATATCACGGCATCACAGCCCTTTTCAGCTGCTGCCTCCCTGAGTTTCTCGTTGACCTCGGGGAGGAACGCGAGTGTCTCCCTGCCACCTGTGCGGACAAATGGCTCCTTATAACCTGCGCCGCAAAGATGATGTCAACAATCTCGTAGTTCTCCTTGATGTTGCCCGTGCTCAGCAGGATCTTGTTCATTCTCTACCCCCCTCATTGGAATTGCTTCACCACATGGATGCTGCTACTTCCTCTCCGTGGTGAGATAGAAGTACCACACGCCCACATCCTTCTGATCCTGTTTGACATCGCCAGGGCACTGACCCTGTGTCTCGCGCAACCTGGCGATGGTCTGCGCCTGCTCTTTGGTGCCATGCACGCGGACGAAGTGGCGCCCGCCCTTGGTGGTTCCTTCCTCCACATCGCCTGGTTTCTCCGAGGAGGTCAGGACGGGTGCAGTAACATCCGTTCCCAGCGGCTTCGCATGCTTGATGGCAAGACACAGCGTCTCGATCTGCTCCAACGTCAACACGACATCATGATGCCGGTGAATCTCCTGGGTCGCCGCGATGCCACCTTCCACGACCGGCATGCCACAGTCGTCTTCCACCTTGAGCTTTTCCAGTTTCTTGAACACAACGATGGGGTACAGATGCTCTCGATCCATGTGCACTTCCGGAACGGCCGTCCGCATCCATTCATACAACAATCGGATGTGCCGCTCGTTCTGCAACACCGGATTGCCGTCCAGCTGCACCAGACGCTTGCCCTGCCACATGCGGCATCCGCGGTGATTGCAGATGATGGAACCGCTCCAGGTTTTGGTCTCCAGCACGAACACGCCGGCAGGACAAATCACGATATGATCAAGCTGGATGAACTCGCCCGGGTGTACCTCCAGCACAACGTCGTCAAACACGTTGTACGTCTTGGACAACCACCAGGACAAGGCACCCGACACAGTCCCCTCACCCTCTGCTCCCTGCGCATCCCACTTGCTGCGTGTCACCCTGAAGTCCATGTTGACGATGGGCTTGGCGATCCAGGCCAGCAGCCGTGGCAAGTTGTCGTCCACTCTCTGATTCATAGCCTGCCGTTCCAGTTCCACCTTACGACGGATGGCCTCACGAAATGCCTTCTGGACCTCCAGATCCTGCGACCAGTATGTAGCGAACATCTTCTATCCTTCCTTCAGCGTGATGGTCACGCCACATCATTCGACACCATCTACCGGTCTATTCACGTCGTGAATGACATGAGGGATAAGTTCTGTTAGCTGCTCTGCGACGAGTGTTTCCTATAACATCGCCCAAGGCATGGCGATAATATGGTCTGCAAGGAGTCGGACGAGACGTGGCTCCTAGTCTGTTGTCCGCTTGCGCTTGCCTGCCGCGAGATGCTTTTCGGACGCTTTCACCTGCCGTTGCAACTTCTTGATGTCTTCCTCGGCGGGGAGCTCCTCCGGCTTGATGTCGCTCTTGCCAAGCACCTCACGCACGTCCTGGTTGTTCTTGACGTGTTCGTCGGTGATGACAGGTTCGCCATGGAGGTCGTTCTTGCGGACGTTGAAGTTGGTGATCTCAGTGGCCAGGTCTTTGGCCTTGACAGTAATGGTCGGCAGGAAGTCCGCCAGGGGTCGAGCGTCTGGAATGCCCATCTTCTTCTTCATCTGAAGAGTGGTCAACCCACCGAACAGGGCCTGGTCTCCCTTGCTGCGGATGCGGCCAAAACCCTGGCCGTCGACGCCGCGCTCGTAGATGAGCTTGGAGAGCTCGGTCTCCGTTTCCTTCAGTCGCTGCCGAGCCAGGATTCGTTCCGTCAGCCGAATTCGCTTCTCAAGGGTTTCCTGTTTGTGCGTTTGCACTGCGAAATAACTCTGTGCAAAGGCAATGCTCTCTTTCCGTGGGTCGCCGTTCTGGGCAACGAGATAGCTGGCATAGCGGGTAAGCATCAGGTCGTTGACTTGTCGCAATGCGCCCTTGGGCATAGCGATCGTTTTGTTGACGTCAACAAAATGATCGACAACCGCTTGGTGAGAGGATGTGCAGGCTGTCTTGGCCTTCTCGATGACCTTGGCGAAGTTGCGCCACTCGTTGTACCCCAGCAGGATCTGCAGGTCCCTTGCCAACCAGAATTCGACGCCGTTTTCCTCGTATGCTGCTTCTTCAAAGGTTTTCATGAGTCTTGTTACCACTTCGCTATCCATCTGCCCTCCTCGCACATAGTCTGAACCCCCTTACATACTACTTCACTCCCGCAGTTTCTCCTATCCTCTTGTTAGACGCCACATAGTCTGGCACAAAACATTTGTGCCAGTACATGCGACATCCTACCAGTGGAGATACCTCGCCCTCTGCAATCAAATACCGGAACCTGGCTGCATCCCTCATGGTGCGGGCCGAGGTTTTAGTCTATTCATAGCGTGAATAACATGAAGGATAAGTTCTGTTAGCTGCTCTGCGACGAGTGTTTTCTATAACATCACCCAAGGGGCGGCGATCACATGATCTGCAATGAGTCAGACGTCCGTCCCGACATAGATGACGACCCCGTCAGCCAACAGAGCCAAGACCGATCATTTTGTTGGCGTCAACAAAATGATCGAACCTCGCTCAGGGAGCTGATTTGCTCCGATGAAGCCACCCGTAGCGGAGGATCAGATCAAGCATCCTTCTTCTTGCCACGTTTGGGTTTCACCGTCGGCTCCAGCTGGCGAGCAACGGTCTCCAACGCCTCTACGGTCTCCCGCTGGCCCTCAGCTTCAAGCCATTCACGCCTGCGGGCTGCAAACAGCTCGTACTCTGCTTCGGCTTTCTCCACTGCCTGGTCATGACTCACCGTTCCAGCGTTGGTCAGCACCTGGCGCTCGGTGAACCGAAGGAAGTTGTCCAGCTTCGTTCCCCAGTCCTTGAGGAATATCTGCTTGCGCTGAAGCGTCTGGTCCTCAGCGAAGTCCAGCCACATGACGACAATGCGGTTCAGGCCGCTGATTTCATCCTGCGTGAGGTAGTTCTTGGCAACAGACACGTCACTCTTGTGGACAGACCCCGCCTTCCAGCTCTTCAGGCCCATGTTCGCGGCGGTATGATCGGCCCTGGCGAAAACCAGTTCTGCTCCAGTCTTTCCCGTGGCCGCGACGTGCAGCTTGTTCTGCATGATCTTGAAGAAAGCCGCAGCGTCGGGGCGCAATGGATCATAGTCCGCGGCCAGCGCAAAGATCTCCTTGACCCGCAGGTACACACGCGCCTCACTCGCGCGGATGTCACGGATGCGTTCCAGCATTTCATCAAAGTGGTCAGGGGCAGCAATGCCTTTCACCGCAGGGTGTTTGAGGCGTTCATCGTCGAGGACGAAGCCTTTCACCAGATACTCCCGCAAATGGTCTGTTGCCCACTGGCGGAACTGGGTGCCTCTGAGTGAACGCACCCTGTATCCTACTGCGAGGACAGCGTCCAGGTTGTAGTAGTCGATGTGACGCGCCACTTGCCGTGCGCCCTCCTGGCGAACTATTCGGAATTTCCTAATAGTTGCCCCGGGCAAAATCTCCGCCGCCTCATAAAGGTGTTGCAAATGCTCGTTGATGGTGGGTATCGCGACCTGAAACAGCTCTGCCATCTGAGCCTGACTCAGCCACAACGTCTCTCCAGAGAGCTGGCACTCGATGCGTGCCTTGCCATCCTCTGTCTCGTACAAGAGGAGCTCTCCAGATGAAGCTACATTAGCTGTCACCAGTACCGCAACAGTGCGAACCTTTGCTGAACGTGTTCCGGACTTTTCTTTCATCACCAGGATCTCCCCACTGACTCCATTTGTCTCAATGTACTCCGCGCTATCCAACAATCGAAGCGATTGGCACGCACATCACCCATCGACTCTCACATGGTATTCAGTCTTCTATCCTTCGTTCAGCGTGATGGTCACAACCTTGGTCTTGGCATCGTAGGACACGACCGCACCAAGCGAACTGGCGACAAAGTTGACAGGCATATAGGTCTTGCCTCCCTCGATGAAGGGGATAACCTTGGCGTCCTTGGCATCAATGGGCGTGCGAACCCCGTTGACCAACGCCATACGGTTGCCGATCCACAGGACGACTGTCGTCATGCCTCTGGTAAGAGTCGCCTTGCGAGCGACAGCATCCCACGACACCTGTGCCCCCAGCGCTTCAGCCAGATCCCGCACAGGAACGAACGTACGACCGCGAACTGTCTTGACGGACACGGGGTGATACCCCGGCGAGATGTACGCCGACACATACGGCATAGCTGGGTGAATCTGGACGATGGTCGTCCGGATGTATCTGATCCGCACAGGCACTTGGGTCGTATTGCCGGCCATATCACGAGCGACGATGAGTACCTGACGCCACCCGGGTTCCAGTGTCAAGTTCTGGGTATACGTGCCGTGTGACTGCGAGAGGCCTGTCGTCGACCCGTCGACCGTGACTGACGCGACGCCGGTCTCGGCGTCCTCGACCTTGAACGACAGTGCACACGCAGCATCAGGACTCGTCCATGGATTGGTCGCTGGGGACTTCAGGGTGATGATCGGAGGTATGTCGTCCAGAGCCGCAGCATTGACTGGAACCGAGAGCAGCACCTGCTCAGGTGTCTCATACCCATCCCAGGCGCCCACCTTGTAGTAGTAAGGTTTGTAGCCCCACGTCGTGGTGTCTGTATACGTTGTGCCACCTTCAGGCACACGCCCGACGCGGACAGGCGAACCAAAGCCAGCGTCGGTACTCCGCCATATGTCATACGCAACGGGGACAACAGGGCCCGCGGCGACCGACGTCCAGGTGACCTGGACCGCGTTCTTCTGAGGCTGGGCTTTGACGTCCGCAGGCGGTTGCAGGCGCAGCTTCAGCTGCATCCAGGTGCCACCAGCCGTGGCCCCTATCGGCAAGCCCCCAAACCCCGGCGAACATGACATCTGCTTGAACGACACCCCGACGGCATTGCTGTTAACCGGAATCCAGCTGTCGGCTCCATCATCGGACTCGAACACGCCGTATGCGGTAGAGACAAAGAACCGGTAGGGGGACGTCGGTTCCACCGCCAGGAGATGCCAGTACTTAGTCACCGACATTCCTGCTGTTGCCGGAGCCCAGGTCAAACCACCGTCTGTCGTTCGTAGGACTCCTTCCGTCTCCGTGCTGACGTACATCGTGTTCGTGACACTTGGGCTGAAGGCTACCGTCCAGGTGATCCCGGGCTGCTTCAACTGGAGTACCAGCTTCCACGTCAATCCTGCATCCTTTGACAGGTAGACCTCGCGCCGGCTGGCCCATAGCACACGGCTGGAATCGCTCGGTGCAACCGCCATGGCCATGCAGTGCCGAGCGGGCAGACCCCCGAGGACCTGAATCCAGGTACGTCCTGCATCCACGGATTTGTACGTCTTGCCACTGGCGTCGCTCGTATCAATGTAGCTCTGGATGAAGTCCGAGGCATAGAGCGTGCTAGCATTCCTCGGGTCGGCGATGATGATGCCGAACTGAGCGGGCGTGTCGAAGAGAGACCAGGACTGACCGCCGTCCTTGGATGCCAGCAACCTGTTGTCGGTAGCACTGGCAAACAGGGACTCGGGTGCCGCTGGTGATTGGGCTACCGCACATACGGTCCCAGAGTAGTCGCACAACACAGACCAGGACCGTGCGCCGTCTGTCGAGACCAAGATACCGCCCGGTCCCTCGGCATACAACCGCGTGCCGTCCACGGACCACTGATGTCCCCACAGCGCAGACACATCGCCTTCCAACACGCGCGACCATGTTGCGCAGTGGTCCTTTGATACATAGAGCGACGTCCCGCTCGAGGAATACCACGTATCCGGCGAGGACGATGACTGGACAAGTGCATTCAGGATGACGGGTGCCAACGTCCACGGTGTACTGCCGTTCTGCTGCGTGCATGAGACATCTCGTTTGATCCACGATGCCCCGGCATCCGATGAAGCGAACAACCCATCACTCTTGGTCAGCCAGAGCGACCGATGATCCGCAACGTCCAGTACAAACCCCTGCAGATTGTCACCGGGGCGCAGACCGTTCATCAACTCCTGCCACGTGTCGCCACAATCACTGGAGCCAAAGACGCGCTCCCGAGTCGTCAGATACAGCACGTGCGGGTCAGTAGGATGGACTACGACTCGGCAGGGGGTCATGACAGTGGGATTGGAACTCCCCGCTAGAGGCGTGGTCATGTTGCATTTCTGCCACGTGCTCCCTGCATCGAAGGAGCGGTACATACTTCTCGGCCACGTACTGCCGCTAAGAGACACCCGCGTCAACGCCAGCACGAACCGGGAATCCGACGCACTCCCATACAGATAATTGGCACCGAATCCGGCGCCACCGGCATCCTTGGAGACAGTCTGCCACGTCTGGCCCATATCCGTACTGCGCACGACCGCCTGGTCATTGCCGGCAAACACGGTGACATGCTGGCCGTCGATACTCGTCGCTAGAACGCAGCTGATGGACGGTACGTACAAGCCAGAGGGTGGATTCAGTGGCTGCCACGATACTCCATCATCCGTCGAATAGTATGCATTCCACTGATTGCAGATGAATAGATAACGCGCTATTGATGTGTGGAGAACCTGGATTTCCCACCCGATGCTGCCAGACCAGATGCGTTGCCATGACCGCCCTGCATCCGTCGAGAGGTAGAGACCCCCGTCCGCCACGACATACACGTGGCTCACATCCTTGGAATCCACAACTGGCCACCACACCTTGCCCATGGGTTGGCCGATCTGCTCCCATGCTAGTGAGGTCTCGGCGCGAGCAGTAGGATGAGGCAGGACGATGCCAGTCAAGCACAGACACACGACCAACACTAGCGTCATTGCTATTCTTCTGTTCATTCTGCCCCCTCAAGACAATGGTGTGCTCTCGTTCACCACTCCAGCTTGCCCTATGCTTTCCTGCCTTGGCCGCTCTCGTCGCGCAGGAACTTCTTGATCAGTCCCATTTGGACGCCTATGCGGTGACCCACAAAGGGAGCCTCGATCTTCGCCTTTGTGTTGGAGAAGGCCTCTCTGACCGTCTCCACATAAGCAGCGCTACCCAGGACCGTCACGTCAGTGTAGTTGCCCAACCCCTGTCTCTCCACCTGTCGTTTCAGCTCCCGCACAGAAATGGCGTCGGGACTCTCGAAAGTGACATCGTAGTTGCCCAGGATGACAAAATCCGGCCGCATGAGGCCGTACTTGGGTGATAGTATCATCCAATCACACTGCCGACTCTCAGCATACTGTCGATTGACCTTAAAAGGGGGACCAGTGTATGCGTCACACGCCTTCTGTGGGCCGACATCAGGGTATTTGTCCCATATCTTGCGACTGCCACAAGGAATAATGACAAGCTTCATGCAGACCTCCCCTTCATTTATCACGGTGACGCTCTGTGTGTTCCTCCGTTAAGAATGACTGACTAGTTCCGGTTCAACCAACGACTTCCCTACAATAGTACACTGACCTATCAGACACCTAGCCCAGATTCTCTTGCTCCTTTGCATCGGCGGCCATCCGCGGTTTGAGCCAGAGGTCGTATTCTGCCTCGACAGGCACCGCGGTAAAGTGCTTACGGACCCATTCTTGGACCGCCATATACTGAGAATAGTCAACAATCTTGCTCCATGGGGCTCCAAGGGGTAGCATCCCGAGCTCATCCAGGCGTTCCGGGCACACGACGCTCGCCGAGGGCGATCGCATACTTGACGCTCATGTCGCTGGTAGTATTCCTATGCTTTGGAACCAAGCGCGCACTTCAGCCAGCGCTCGGATCTCAAGGTTTGCATAAGCATCTAGCATCTCAGGGTCAACCATGTAGCTAAGCATGATCTCTCTCTTGGCATCCTCGGGTGATTTTATGTGATCGAGGCAGTACATGAACGCGCGCATATCGTCGCCCATTGTGGCACTCAGCCCAGCCCTAAGTTGATCCAGATCTGGATCAATGCCGTAGCCTCTCTCCGGGATGTGGTTCATGAACATCGCTGCTCGCCTGTACGTACACGGCACGCATATGCCACACTGCGGTGCCCCCCGGGTCTGCCAATAAGGACGCGTGCCTCGCTTTCCGCACGACACGGACCAATAGGCGCATTCACTGAGCAGATCCTTGTCCCAGCAATCACGTAGGCATTCTCCCTTTGTCTTGAGTGCCAGCGGGTTCAGGATGGGATTAACTATGCCCAGCTGGTGACACCACGATTCAAACTGTAAAAGGAAATACGGATTGGTCGTGCGCGTGCTGCACGTTCCTCGTCGAGCAGGAGTCAAGGGTACGTTGATACTCATAGTCCCATTCTCAGGCACAATGAGGGGGATACTGGGGCCAATGGAACTGGCTATGAGCATTCCCATCGACAGGAACAGTAGGGAGCGCGTACGTAATGTGTTCTCACATGCAGGCCCCTTCAGACCGACGCGCGTCTCTAGAAGCTGCACCCGCCGAGCGCTATATTTCTGGCACAGAAGGTTATAGATACGATGTTGTTCGATTTTGGGACCACCAAAGGCTCGGTCGTAATGCCCCACAAGAGCGATTCTCCCGTTTGGGTTCTCCTCAAGCCAGTTGATGACGCCAACTAGCGAATCAAGTCCACCCGAGAACAGCGACACCGCATCCACATTGCCCCATATTCTTCTCAAGTTCAGCTGCTGTGTGCCCAGCCGACTTAGGCCACACGCCTTTTCCATCTGACAGAACGACAAGGACCAATCGTCTCCTGATAGAAACCCAAGAGTTCTCTCAGCGAGTGGTCTTACGGTGTTCCAAACCTCTGTATCTGCAACTGGTAGACTGACTCCCATGTCCCGACACCATCCATCGGGCGAACTAATGCGGGAACAGAGGCGATCTGCGCAATAGACTGCTGCAGAAAGAAGAAAGAGGTCCTCGGCTTGAGGCGAGTGCTTCATTGACAGATCCCACTGGATGGGCTCCAGATCAATGATTCTCTGACCCACCGTGGTAGAATCAACGGTGAGGATGGGTGTGGCTACGCCAGAATCCAGCCGCGAAGGATCACTCAGATCAATCGCGAAGTTCATCTCACTTACCCAAGAAAACGTCGTAGACGTCGCTGACCGTTTCCATTATGTCTTCTTCCCTTGGTTCTCTCAGCTGGTGTCCGTTCACGGCCCTCTTCGAGTGCGAGATCATCTCTTGCGTACGAACCAGAACATAGGACTTCACTTCTTCCGCGAGCTCATCAGTTTCGCGATCCGACAATTGTTGCAGTAGTTGTCCATCCAAAGACGAGACGAAGACCTCGTAAATGTAGTATGCAACCAAACGAACGATGAGCCAGTAAGCATCTTCTCCAACTGTCGTCAGAGCTAGCCCGCTAATATCGCTGTCGTCTTCCGGCGCAGCTGCGAGCAAATCGTCAATAACCCTGCTGACCGCATGTCTGATTGCGACATCCTGACGCAGAGCGCCGATGGGAGTCATTGCCTGAACCAGCAGACCAGCGAGCTCTTGGACTGACATTCCAGGCTTCAACTGGACGTGCAACTGCCTGCAAGCTTCTTCCAGCCCGTAGTCTTGCCAATCGGCTACCCAAGTCAACAATCCCGCCGCGACACGCGACAGCGATTGGCGCCCGGCGGACAGCAATCCCCTTTCGCTGTTGGTGCCAGCACGCACGAAACTCTCGACCAGTCTCGGGATTTCATCGCCACGCGCGTATGCGCCTGACGCCACGTGCCTGACTGCCCGTCTAGTGGCGGACCATGTCGTCGTATGCGGCAATTGGTAACTCTTGGAGGTTCCCACGGCTAGCTCCCGTTGGATCTTGGCTTTCTGAGCACGCGACCAGCAGCATTGTCCAATTGGGCGAGCTTGTCGGCAAGTGGTCGCAGGACGGTGGCATAGGCTTCGTCATCAATTAGCATGCGGATTCTGGCTGCTGTTGTGGGCCGAATCAGAGCTGGATCGACGTTCCGGAGCGCCTGTTCCAAAGCAGCAGGTCCATCCAGGAACTTCTTTTCTGCCAGCTTAGTAACGGACTCAAACGCAGCTGCGGACTCAGGGTGTCGCCGCAAATTGTCTACAACCAAGTCCCCAAGTTGTGTCTTCTCAACGGCTGGAAGGTCCTTTATGGCGTTGAGACCTCTCTGCTGTATAATACCGTTGTCGCTCAGGATGTCCCTTAGTGCCTTTCGGACTTGCGCAGAGACTCCACGAACGCCGGCCAGTACGTCAAGCCGGTCACGTGACAACCAGAAATACGGCCGTAGGTCAGTGCTTCCGACAGGGGGATCCGAGGATAACCATCTCTTCAGGAATGAACTAGACAGCCAATCTTCGTACCCCGAGACGCCTTCAATCTGCTCGTCTCCATCCTCTATCGCCCTCTCTAGACTTTCGATCTGCCTTGGAGTTCCGTTCGCGTCTGCATACCATTGATAGACTTGTCGAAACCTGAAGACGTCATAGTACTCCAACGTCATCAGCTTCGCCAGCATGTCCCTCTTGATGTCCACCATTTGTTCGGCCACTGCCACCGCAAGTCGCAGGTCAAGCATGTTCAGGAATCTCTTCACTTGGCGCGGGTTCCCCTTGAGACAACTGGAAAGCGTTGGTGCTGAGGCTTCCACCATTTGTAGGTCCTGCCTCAACTCATCGGGTGTGTCGTTGCCCAGAATAGCCCGCACGTCATCCAGCGAGAACGCTTCAGTCGTGTTGCCTCTTCTCTTCGCAATACTAGCAGCGATACATCTGTCCAGCTTCTCCTTGGGAAGTCTGTTCATACAGTGAAGCAAGGTCATGTAGCTGGTTACCTCAGAGGGGAACAGTCGTGGCAAGCGGTATGGCACCTGGATCATCTTCTCAAGGTAGTCACGGGCGAGCTCCGACGCGTAGTCGTTCGGAGAGACATCGGAGTTAGGCAATCCCAGACCGCCTGTTCCTCCATAACGTTGCTCAATAGCCGATCTAACAAGCCGATCGTCAGCGCCAATGACGAAAGCAGTTCCAGGTACACTGAGAAACAACTTGATGGCCTCCAGATTGTCGATCATATGCTCAGGAGAACAGCGATCCAAGTCATCAACAAGCACGATGAGCGTGTCAATGCTGCTATTCTTCAGCATGTCGGAGAAAGCGCCCCGGAATTGGCGTACTGCAGCGTTGGTTCCCGTATCCATCGTTGCAGCCTTCTCTGCACTCTTCTTGTTATGTGCAGGAGCCACGCTACGTGCTGTGATTGCGGCATCCAGAAATGTCTGTGCGGCTGAGGACACCATGACGGCCGACGTTGCAGACATGCCACTCCTAGCAATCAGGGGGACTACAAGCGGAGCAAGTGCACGTCCTGCTCGGATGAGATCGACAGACTTGGGCAAGTCTCCAAGGAATTTCTTCACCTTGACTCCGAACCGCTCTGAATCGCTCAACTGCTTCAAGATTGAGGATAACAGAGCGGCCCGTGCATCATCATAGCCCTCGAACAACCAGCCGTTGAAGTAGAGGCAGGCGACTGTGCCGTACGTCTCTTTTTCAGCAGAGGTCGCGTGACTGCCGATATTGTCGGGGTCAAAGTCGCGCTCGAGCATGCGTAGTACACTGCTCTTTCCCCCACCCCAATCGCCAAATAGACCCACTGTACAGGGCAGGTTGGCCGAGTCAGTCACGAGTCTCCGAATGAGATCGGCATGAGTCTGGAAACCAAGCAGGTCTTGAGTCGTTTCGTTATCGGGCCACATTACTTGCCTCCCTCACCTGCGTTTAAGCGCATCAAATGTATCCCAATCAAGATAGACTTCACCGGCGTCCTGACTCGTCGATTCTCCTTCGCCGCATATGCTCTTAGCAACCGATCTGGTCCAGCATGGATCGCACTGACCCACTGCCCGATAACGGCGTCGTCTCAGGATCGCCCAAGCCTTGGGATCACTTGAACATGCTGTTTGCATCTACCGAGAGCCCTGCAGCCTGCAATTCCTTGAAAAGCTTCATCTGCCAACTGCCATTCTCGTCCCACGCAATGTACATTATTCCCAAGAAATCCGATGGGATATCGACACCATCCTGGTATATGGCAGCGACATGATCGTTCCCTAGTTGCGCAAGGAAGAAACCAAGCTCGAAGATCACATTCTGTCGGGCACGAAGTCTGAACTCAGGCGAAGCGTTCTTATTGCCGACAACGTTCAATCGTCCCTCGTCGTCCCCGGTTAGGAGGACAACCGCGTAGGCGACGTTCGAATTCGTCCGGATTTTTCCCAGCAGACTTTGGCCCATATTGGGCATATCCTGCAGCACGATCGGCTCGACTCTGAGTTTCCGAAGAAAGGCCTCAACTTTGGCTAGGGTGTTGACATCTCGCCCGTGCACAATGAACACTTTGCTCGAATCCGCTGGAGTCTCGTCCTTCGCTGGGCCCTTGTGCGCTCTCAGACCCTCTTGAATCAACCCATAGCGATTCTTCAGTGACTGGAGCCGCACGGTCTTCTCCTTGATTGCCCTCCGCAGGACTAGAACGTGCTGATCGAAGGAAAGGTCGAAACAGGCAGAGGAGTAGCCTCCATAGCTGGCATCTCCTATGTTGTTCGCATACTCGTTTCCCTCCCGCTTGCTCTCGAACAACCTGTATATGTAGTCCCTGTTCCACTCATCCCACAGACGGTACTCTTCCGCGGCCTTCTTCAATTGCTCCACGTTGTCGATGTTCCGATTGATCAGGTCTTGTCCCAACTGTATCAGCTGTTCCAGATCATTTCTTACGTCGTTCGATGGGACAACACCCTTCCCATTGGTGATCTCGCTGGCGCTCGCAACTGGCCACCCGCCATCCTCGCCTCGCTGCTTGACGCCGGCCTCTTCTGGTATGAGTTCTAGCCTTCCAATGATCGACTGCAGTCGGACCAGCTTCAGGCGAATGTCGCCACGTCTGTCCGCAACAGTCTCTTCGAACGTCGGGTGCATCGGAACGGACCAGAAGCCCGGCGACTTGGAGTACTCCTCCTGGAATTCATTGGAACTGAAACAGCGCTTGAGCAGCTCGGCATTGTAGTCGTCCCAGACCTGATAGTCGTGCCACAATTGGCCCAGCTCGGGTTCTGTAGAAATTGGCCGTTCGAGCATTTCCTTGCCGGCTACAACTCGTTCGTCAAGTTTGGTTTTGGCCTCTTCGCGCGAAACCCTGAGATTGCAGTCTCCTTGTGGACGTCCCTTGTCTGACTTCGTCGTCACTCAGTGCCCCCTATGCCTGCAGGCGTATCGCCTGCCACAACACCAATCCTCGGCCCCACGACATCGGGGTCAGACACTCCAAGGCTGCCCGTCGCAGCTGCAACGGCATGATAATTCTCATCCAATCGAGGTTGAAGAAGGATCAAAGCCGACAGACGGCGAACCATCTCGGTGACGTAGCGTGCCTCGTCGATGGTCAGGTCGCGCCCCAGAAGAGTGCGCTCACGGTAGCTGAGCCACTTCTTGATGACCTGATAGCCACCGATGACGTAGTTCCAGACGTTGACCGGCACGTTCTGCCAGAACGCGAGGTCGTTGAGCCAGACATCGTATGTCCGACGACCCAGAAGATTCAGCGCCTCGTCGAACGTCATGCCTAGCGCAAGAGCGCCCGCTGTTATGGCTGCGCATTCGGCTGCGGTGTAGTCGCGCTCGGTCAGGCGGCCCCTGCCGGGCATAGTGACCCCATCCAAGCCACCATGACCCCAGCCCGCTGTGATACTCAAGTCGCCAGCAACAGTATCCAGTACGTGCCCCCGGGACACTTGCAGCGTGCCCATGGTCCGCAGGTCGGAATGGACGGTGCCAGCACTGACGCCATCAACCGGCGACTCAGTGTCCAGCAACGCGGCAACGCTCTTGCCTAGCATAGCTGAGGATTCCAGCAGCTTGCGTGTCGCTGGCAACGGGACACGTGGCCAGTCCTGACGAATGCCATTGGCATTCTCAGTCAGGTAAGCAGGTGAGTATCCGATGGCAAGGGCATGCATCCAAACGATCCCGGCAGTCTCAACGTTCCCGTCCACATCAGTGATGTCCAGCAAGGCAAGATAAGAACGCGCATACGTGGAGAGATTGGCTGTGGTTTGCTCTTCTGAACGGCCATTCGTGAATCCGAGATCCCCAACATCATTATGAAAGCCTCGTCTCTCACTAGTCTTCCACAAACAGGAGAAGTGGCGCGCGTGACCTGACAAGAAATCATAGTCACAGACATACTTGGACACGAAGAAGGGTACACCCTCTGGATCTTTATCTGCTGTGTCGCGAGTTAAGAAGAAGAAGTTGTCAGGAGTGCATGTCTGTCGCATCAAGGCGGGTGCTGGTCGCGAGAAGAGTGGCTGGATCATCGGGTCTAGGTAGGCTAGCCGCACGTCAAAGGGCTTGAAGGGATATGACAGGATATGGGATGGATCATATCTGACTCCTCTACCCAACTTCAACGTCCGAGTCCGTACTGCGTCGAACTCTCCTGACGACTTCATGAACCTGGGGGCGCGATCGGCGATGGCCTCGTTTGACACTGTTGGGTCAAGCCAATCACGGACTAACTGCAACTGAGACCTCTGTTCCGGGAAGACGATAAGGGAGTTTCCTCGTCTTTCTACTGGCCCATTCAGCGGAGCCTCTTGCGCCAACTCCGTCACCTTCGGCCACGCGTCATATGCCGCAGTGTCACCGCACGGTCGGAAAGAGTACTTGTTCTCGGTAGAGGGCAACGCACTCATGTAGCCCGGATTGGTAGCCGTGGCCAAGCTCTCCAAGAGATCCTGCCGTTTGGACGCCCCCCAAAAGTTGCGATAGTAAACAGTTGGTGCTTGGCGACGTGGCGAGGTGCGAACCAGCGTTGCTATAGCAGTGCCAACCTTGATGCCCACACTGTGGTACTGAGTCGAGAACACCGATGGATCGGGCCTTCCGTCTGGCGTCTTCTTGCCAGTCGCGCGACTGTCACCATTCATGTTGTCGAACCACATCGCATCGAATTCCTCACTCAGGCGTTTCCGCATCACCACAAATGACGGGTCTCCCAGGTACGAGCAATTGGATATGTAACTGACAACGCCCCTGCCTGGCCGCCCCTCAGTAATGCGGCGCTCCGCGATCCTGAAGAACCGCACGTACAGGTCATCCAGGTTGAACTTGCGAATGCCCCAGCCGCCCTCGTCGACACGCTTGTTGAGGCCGTCCTTGTAGCAGTCGACCAGGTCACCCTCTTCCTCTGCATGGACGCCGGCAAAGGCGTTGTACGGTGGATTGCCCAGAACGACGAGAATCTGTTCCTCCTGCTTGATGTTCCGGGCTGCGTCGCGCTCATCCGTCATCTCGGGAAACAGCCGTTCCTCGGGTGTCGGCTCGTGAACGCCGGACGCGCTTGGGGTCCAGCCTGTCAGCGAGTTGGTCAGGTACACCCCGACGCGCTCGTCATTCTGCAACGGCGCACCCATCGAGATGAGCAGCAGACCCAGCTGCAAATGCGCGACGACAAAGGGTGCCGGCATGATCTCGAACCCATGGATACGCGTCATGGCAGCCGTTTTCACGTCCTGAGCGGACAGCGCATCCTCGCCCTCGTCCTTCAGCGTGCGCTGGATGCGACGCAGGACCTCCACCAAGTACGTGCCAGTGCCGCAGCATGGATCCAACACCACGACCCTGGGATCCGCCAATCCGCGCGCAATGTCCAGTTCGGTCCGCAGAACATAGTCAACCCGCTCTACCTGATACCGAACGATCTCCTCGGGCGTGTACCATACACCCAAGTCCTTGCGCAGCACAGGGTCGAACTCCTCCAGGAATGGCTCATAGAAATACTGCACAGCCTGTTCTTCTCTGAACGTCGCGAAGAACTGTGTGCGGTCGACCCGATTGAGGACACCTGCTGCCCATTCCAGCGGCTCCACCAAGTGGAGTGGCAGCAGCTTGCTTGGCTGAGACACCTGCTCGAAGAGAGCACGGATCATGGGAACATGCAGCGACCACTGCGCATCCTTCCAGTCGAAGCCCTCATTGTCCCTGTGGGTTCGACACCACAGGACCCACGCAGAGAACAGCCCATAGAAGAGCGTCTGAATCAGGGTCGACCGGAAGAAGTGATCGCCCCTCTCCCCTTCAAACGTCAGCCCCAGCGACGACTCCAGTGCACCACGAACGGCTGTCAGTGCCTGAAGGTCGGCGTGCTCGATACGTGCCCGAGCATCACGGGCATACGAGGCGAGAAACCACGCCACCTGCTTTGGCGAGACCAGTTCCGCCTTGGCCAGCGTCACGCGGCGTAGGTACTCCACGAACCGCTCGCCGAGCTCGTGTGCAGCCTTCTGCGGGTGGATAGTTAGAGTCCAGAACTCCGCCTCAGACGGAGCCAGCATGAACCGCTCCAGTATGGTGGGTTCGCCTTGACCGTTCCGCCGCACGAGCACGAACTCGCGCAGGTTGGTCACCAGGACAAGCCCGTAGGTCTCAAGGTAGCTACACACTTGCGTACTCAGAGCCACGGACATGACGTCCTCACTCGGTGGCTTGACCTCCAGCGCGCCGCGTTCCGGTGTCAGTCCGACATCATCCCAGTTGCTCGCAGGGTCGCCACGCAGCTGCTGAGCGGTGAATAAGCCGCCGTCGGGGATGCCAGCGCCAGTGTTGTGCAAATGTACCAGACATCGCACAGCAGGCTTGAGTGTCTTGCCAACGTCGTTGAACAGGTCCCTGATCGCCGGGTAGTATGAGGTCTCCGGAACGCCTGCTCCCGACCGGTGGATCTCGCTGACATCGCTCAGATACTTCCCCAGCGGACTCACAGGCATGACAACACCAGCGCAGCGACGCAGATAGCGCCACCAGCACAGACCTCACGAAGCAGAGTATACACGATGAATCCTCCAGCTCTTGTCAATACGTCTTGTACAATTGAGACTATACCACAACAAAGGTGTTTTGGAGACACCAAGAATTGGCAGATGGCTGTCAGAGCATTGCACGATGCAGGTCGCTATGCCTCGACCTTGAACGAGGGAGAGCCTGGTGGTCTCAGTCCGATATTCCCATTTTCTAGAGTACATAACACTTTTTGGCGCACCGCCATACGGATGACCCCTTCGATCCGCTCTCGCGTCTGGTCATGGACAGCCTGTATGCCCAGAACCCGGCCACAGCTGATGACAAGTCCGTCGATGGGAGCAGAACAGTCGGACTCGAGAATCAGGACGATTGCGGCTAGGATCTCCTCATCGCAGATCAGTTCGATGCTGGCCAAGAAGGCATCGTCTCGCCTACGTGGGGCTACTGTCCCCATGGATGCGGGCCACAGGTACTCGCCTTTCTGCACGATCGGTGCATCAAGAAACGTATCCAGCAGTCCGGCATATGTGACCTGAGGCCTAGCCATCGTGTTCCTGGCCTTGTCCCACGAGCAAGCATAGTTGATTGCCCGATACACCTTTTCCTGGATCCGTGGGCCTGCACGCTGGAATCCCCACAGAGTACGCACTCGCCTCACGCCCTCAGTCTCGTGGATCGGCCCTTCTACCAGCACGACCTCCACGACGACGGACGCGACCGCAACAATCGAAGCCTCTCTCAGGTCAATCGCAGTGAAGACGCCGCGCGTCGCTGTGCACATGGTGTATGGCTGAACGATAACGTTTTCTACCTCCCTCGGTCGCGTAGCAACAGTTTGAGGTCCAGCCTGGCCTGATGCTGGGATTCCCTCAACTGGACTATCTTGCCTCGTACGAGCGCCAAAGGAGGACCCGGCCTGCCAAGCGCCTCCGCCCGCCATGCCAGGCGCTCCTGGCGCGGATTCCTGGTCTCCGTCATGCTCAGCGATACGACGAACATTCGGTCGACCAGACTCGAACGATACGCCAGCCGAGCCCCTCAAGGATTTGCTGACGCAGACGGTCGCGATCCCGCGCGACGCGTGCGGAGTGATACGTGGCTCCGTCGCACTCGACCCCGCAGATATACCTGCCAGGATGAACCGGGTCGACGACCCCAATATCCACTCTGAAGTGGGCGCACCCCACCTGCCGCTTGATCGTGAACCCGGCATCCTGGAGCAGCTCCCCGACGGTATCCTCGAAGGGGGACTCTGCGTCCTCCAGCGTACCAGTCGTGACGGGAAACGTCCTCGTCGCCGCGTACTGAAGGAACGCCCTCAGCGCTGAGAGTCCCATCCCTGTCCCATCCGCCGGAATCATCTCGGCCTGAAAGTTGGCGAAGATGACGCACTCTACGCGCGCACGTGTCATGAGGACGTTGAGTCTGCGCTCGCCACCCAGCTTGTTGATCGGGCCGAAGTTCTGGGAGAAGCCATGGCTCCCATCATAGCCGTAGCCAACGCTGACAAAAATGATGTCACGCTCGTCCCCCTGGATCGTCTCAATGTTCTTGACGAAGCAGTGTTCCGGATTGGTGCGGTCGAAGAACCGGTCGAGCTGAGGGTTCGTCTCGCGCAGGAGCGCAAGCTCGTCGTCTATTGCGCGCTGCTGTTCCGTGTTGAATGTTCCGACGCCCAGGCTCAACGCGGGATGCTCCTGATAGTGCTGGACCACCCTCCGCGCAACCTCGGCGGCTTCGACGCGGTTCGTACGGCTGCGTCCACGGTCGTAGACTCCATCAGGTACATGGACGAAGCTCAGCCCCAGCCCCGGGGCATTGTCGACGGCTGACGGGTAGACACGGAGCCGGTTCTCGTAGAACTCACGGTTCGACACGGCAATCAGGGACTCGTGCCTGCTGCGGTAATGCCACAGCAGCGATTTCTGGCACTGCACGGGCAGGGCATTCTTGCACAGATGCAGGATGCTCTCGATGTCTTGAGCCGAGACGTCTGCGATGTCTTCATCGTCGGTTTCGTCATCGGACACCATCCGGTCGAAGAACGAGGTGGGCGGAAGCTGCCTCGTGTCCCCCATCACGATGAGCTGATCACCTCTCAGCAGAGCCCCAAGGGCCTCCTCCGGCTTGACCTGGCTTGCTTCATCGAAGATGATGCAGTCGAAGCTGGCGGTCGTCGGGTCGAGGAACTGGGCCACAGAGAGGGGGCTCATGAGGAAACACGGTTTGAGGGCCTGGATGTAGCTGCCCGCTTCCCGCATGAGTGACCGGATGGGGCGATGGCGCCGCTTGCGGTTGATCTCGCCCCGCACGACCCCCGCCTCGGAACCGTGAGTTGGATTCGCAAGGATGGCGGGCCTGCCGTCTTCGATCAGCCGCGCAAGGCGATGCTGGTTCAGTTGGATGATTCGGCGGTCCAGCCGGACGTATTCCTCGATGGCAGCCTCATGAGAAGCGCCGCTGAAGCGGGCGAGCGCTGGGTGTTCGTTGAACGCCTTGCGCAACAGGGTGTCCGCCAGGCATGCATCGAAGTACGGTGCCAGTTCGCTTGGGAGGAACCGGCCGCTCTCTGCTGTCTCGACAAACGTACTACCGAGAGCCTTGCGGCAATCGGACCGCGCAACAACATATTCGGACCATAAAGGGAGCAGGTTGACGGCCTGGATCCATGTATCCAGCAATCGTACGAGTTCGCCGAGCGGCGTGTCGTCCACGAGCTTGGTGCTCGTGTCGTAGCCAACGCGCGCGTACACGCCGAGGAGGGACGACCTCGCGTCCTGCCGTTTCTGCTCCATGTCATGGATCTGCGCCAGCCGCTCTCCCGCAGGACGCGTGACAGCCGCGAGTACTTTCGGGGTCAGTCTGCCCTCATCAATAGCAGCCCGAAGCCGCAACATCCATGTGGAAACACGTGCAAGCTGTTCCAGATCGCTGTCTTCGCCCTTCCATGCGCTGCCGAAGTACGCCGTGCCCGTGCCCGCCTGGCCGGCGACCCCCTCCCGCTCCTTGAGGAGGTCCTTCAAGCGTGCGAGTAACTCGAGCATCCGCCGGTCACACACGGGCTCGTCAAGGACCAGAAGCGCCAGCACACTGGCGTGGGCGCGCCTGTATTCGCGACTGAACAGCCGACCAATCCGCTGAGGGAACGTTTCGTAGTACCTGTGGGTCTCGCACAGCCGCAGATACGAGGCAATGGCACCATCGACGTCCGCCGACGCCAGCCCCTCCTCGTACCTGAGTTCGGCATCTGAGCGCATCGCCTGGATATGGCGAACAGCGTCCACGAGCCCATCGGACGCACCGACTCCTCGATGCCATTCCGGGCTCGTGGAAACGGCGGATTCCAGCGTGGGGGCCTCGACTGCCTCAGGCGACCGCTCCATAGACGTGAGTACCTCAGCAAATGTGCTCGTTGCGGGAATGCCCAGTTCCAGCAAGCCGGCCATGGCTTCGCGCGCCCTCTCGATGGCCCCCTTCGCTGCCTCCAGCAATCGACCGATTGTTGGCAGGTCATTTGGCATGAGGAGTCCGACCTCGCACTCACGCCAGGGGTTCTCCGTCACGGAGCCCACGCTCTCCAGATGGCGACCCAGTGCAAGCACTGCCTGCCTGTAGATGTTGATTTCGTTCGCCTCCCATGTATCGGCGCCGTCGAACTCCTGCGTCTCCAACGGCAGCAACGACTTTCGAAGCTGCGTGATGGCTCTCTCCTTCAGGCCAAACAAGGCGAAGACCGAGGATTTGGCTGCTCCGACGGGATCGCCCAGTGCGCGGGCGTATGCCCCCAGCTGAGCCCGCAACGCGTCTACCCGATCGTAGTCGGCGATGTCCGTCGTGTGTGGACAGACCTCGTTCTCAAGCACCTTCCGCAGCTGGTCGACGAAATGCTCCTTTGTTGCCTTGTCGCTGTGCAGCTCAAGGCACGCGGTACCCAGGCCCACCCCGTCGAGCCGCTGCTTGACCACGTCCAGCGCTGCCATCTTCTGGCTCACGAACAGCACCTTCTTGCCATTTCCCAGCAGCTCGGCAATGATGTTGACGATCGTCTGGGACTTTCCTGTGCCTGGAGGCCCCTCCACAACCAAGCTGCGACCCGTCTTGGCGTCCTCGATCACGGCTATCTGTGATGGGTCGGCGTCCACGACGTGCAGTATGTCCACGGCATGGAGCTTCTCATCGATCGTCTCCGGATCGAATCCCGGGCCATCGTTTCCAGGAACCGGCTCGTTGAGGAGGAGGCTGCGCAGCAATGCGGTACGCTCGAAGTGGGCTGTCTCCGACCAAGCTTTGGGGTCCAGGTCACGGTACAACGAGAAACGTGCGAAGCTGAAGAAATCGAGTTCGACAAGGTCGACAACGTGCCACTCGTCGGAAACGGCCCGTCCGACCGAGTGATAGTACTCATCGAGCTCGGCAGCCGTTTCTGGACCGTTGAGCTCTGGCATCTCGATGGACTGTTCACGCAGCTTCGCCTGCAGTGATACGTTGGCGACGACATCGTCGCCGTTCCAGACAATCTGGTATCCCCTGCCTTGCTGCAGCGCCTCAAGCCTGACCGGGACGAGCACAACGGGAGCCCTCTGGGCCGTATCTGCCGCGTCGGTCTCGCGCCACTCAAGGAACCCCAATGCAAGGTGCAGGACATTGTAGCCTCTCTCCTCGACGACCGATCGAGCATCTGTGTCAAGGTCCCGCAAGCGCTTCGCAAGACGCTCTGGATCATACGAGGCGTCCGCAGAGAAGTTGCCCGAGGGGATGACGATATCACTCAACGGGACCAGCGAAACCGGGGGTCGGTCCGTGAGTAAGTGTCCTGATGTCCTGGTGCCACCATGTGATGATTCTGGATCGTCGGACGGGCCACGCCCCGCGTTCGTCTCACCGTCGAACAGCCCTCTGGCCGTAACGCTCTCCAGATCCGTTCGCCCATGAACTACGATGGCTTTCTCTTGATTCACCAACACATCAAACGCCACACGTGGATCAATGCCTAGTACGCGCAGCGAACGCACCTTCGTGGGCCGATAGTTGAGGAGTCGATTGCGCATGGTCAGGTCAAGCAGACTCCGACGAGCATCATCTAGCTTTTGTTCAAGGCGTGGATCCATGGTAGCCTCCGGCTTCAGTCGGGTTCTTGTTCCTGCACGGAAAGGCGAATACATGCCTCGTGGCGTACGAGACTATTCCGTGCATACTCCCTCGTTGTGCTGTCTGAGTGCATCTCTACTCGGCCACGCATTTGGATCCTCTGGCAACAGGATGCGTGAACCGTGGAGCTGATAGTACTCCTTGCCATTGTCGTAGTCCTCTTTGAGGCGCTTGCTGACCACAAACCGGTAGCCGTCGGGGTCAATGGTGACGTAGCCGGCGTCGAACAGCTTGTGGATGTCGGTACGCAGGAGGATGCCGTTGGTGACGTCGTTGGTGTGCGTGTCGGACCACTCGATGATATGCGCGGCTTCAAGGACGGGCAGCGAGTGCTCCCTGCTGACAGCACACTGACGATGATAGGCATCGGTCACTTCTACGCGGAACGTCCCCTGGCCTTGACGGACCTCACGCAGGGCATACTGCGGCGTGTAATCAGAGCTGTAGAAGGGCAGTGCATGAACCTGTGGTGTCGATGGGGTCAGTTCCAAGTTCTGGAGTACCTGTCGCACGATGACTTGATCGTCGGCGCTGGCCATGTGTTTGCCACTCACGAGACTGCCAGTGTAGCATGGGACCCATAGCTCCCGCGGCAGATAGACAACTTGATCGAGCACTGCACACCCTACATCGGTGCTCCACGAATCTGCACCGGGTTGTTTGTGCCGCATGATCGCGGTTCGGAGCGCGTCCAGCGTCGGTACACCGTTGCGAATGCCAAATGCATCCCAAGCCATCTGCAGCGGAAGCACAGAGTAGTGCATGAACACGCCCACGCCCGCGATGAAGTCAAGGGGACTGTGGAGTTTGAGGAGCCAGAGCGTCCCAGGCTCGATGAGTCTGCGTGGTGGTGCACTCGGAACCCAGAAGTTCACCTCGTCGGTGATCTGGTTCCGCCGCAAGTAGTCAAACCAGTTATTGTCCGTGATGCCGAGGTATGCAGCCAGCATTCTCTCCCTCCGCTATGGTCGACACCTCTACTGTAGCCGACTGGAGGGTTTGTCAATGAGTCCTGTCAGAATCCAATACACCTGGCATCCTTTCCCAGGAAAGACTAGACGCATGCCAGCGCCGTAGCAGGAGAGCTGGACAGAAGAAGAGCGCTGCGCTCTACAGCTCGTACCGCTGAGCCGTCACCGGACCGTCTACCAAGCCCAGCCTTGTCTGTCGGATTGACCATAAGCACGAAACGTAGTACTTATCCTGGAGGGCGTCCAGGATGCCGGCGAACGCAGCTATGTCTGGCGAGATGTTTCTCCTGTACCGTCTATTTGGCAGATGTGGTATCATGTGGTAGTTGCAGATTCTTGAGGGGGTGCACTCATGAGGAGAACGCATCTCCTGGCTGTCCTGGTAACCATTCTCCTGGTCGCAGGACTCCTAGGCGCTGCCTTGTCGTCAACGACGATCAAGCTGTGGATCGGCAACGCATCCATGTCCGTCAACGGAGCGCAGCAACCGATCGACCCTGAAGGTACCAAGCCCGTCATCGTCGCAGGCAGGACACTTGTTCCTATTCGCGCCATCATCGAAGCGTTTGGAGGATCCGTTGCCTGGGAGTCCTCTACACGCAAAGTCACCGTCACGCTGGGGAAGGATTCTCTCGACCTCTGGATTGACAAGCCACAGGCATCGCCGAACGGCACCACCCTTGCGATCGATGCAGCAAACTCTGCGGTTGTGCCTGTCATCACGAACGGGCGGACGATGCTTCCTCTCCGGTTCGTCGCAGAATCCTTGGGTATCGACGTTCAATACGACGGGGTGACCAGGATGATCACGCTTACCTACTCAAAATCAACAGTTGCATTGCCTGCCGATGGAAGCAATTTGCTCCTGGGTAATCCCAGCAATGCCGTGCATGACAGCAGCTCCTCTCCGGATAACTGTCTGATGGACAGCGGGTATTACATTGAGTCTTACAACCGGGACCGTGGTGAACCGAACTGGGTGAGCTGGTATGTTGGCAGTTCATCGTTGGGGTCTACTCCGAGGAAGGATGATTTTCGTGCTGATAGCACCCTCCCTGCCGGCTGGTATCAGGTGCAAGCGAACGGCTATTCCGGCAGTGGTTTCGATCGTGGGCACAACTGTCCATCAGCGGACAGAACGTCCACCGTAGCCGCCAATTCATCGACCTTCCTGATGACAAACATGATTCCGCAAGCCCCCAACAATAATCAGCAAACTTGGAATAACTTCGAGAGTTATCTCCGTAGTTTAGTAACGCAGGGGAATGAGATCTACGTTGTCATGGGCTCGTATGGTACAGGGGGGAGGGGTTCAAGCAGTTATCAAACGACGATTGATAGTGGACACGTTACGGTGCCGGCCCACATTTGGAAGGTAGCTGTTGTCCTATCTAATGGAGGCAAGGACCTAAGCCGTATTACAACAAGCACGCGCGTCATTGCCATCGATACGCCGAATATCAACAGCATCGATTCGAAATGGCAGACATACCTGACAAGTGTTGACGCTATCGAGGCAGCCACAGGATGTGATCTTCTGTCGAACGTTTCTGTATCTATTCAAAAGGTTCTGGAAGCAAGAATAGACAACAATTGACGTCAGGGGTCTCGTTACAACGGATGGATTCCCGCCTGCGCGAAAGCACCCCTCACCTTGGACCAAAGGGCTCGGGGGGCAGAGCGCCACTCAAGAGCACCCCTCGTATTGAACCAACATACTCGGGGGCCTTGGACTAACATGCTCGGGGGCATCGTGAGATCCATTCCCGCTGCTCCTTTCTCATACCAAGGACCAGCAGTATTGTGTCATCGTTCACGTACTTGTTCTCATGAGTTGACGGAACCATCTCACATACGTCATTGATGAGTCGATGCGGGATTCATGTAAAAAGAAACTGCGCATCTACAGTTGTATGGGGCCTGCATCTCCTGTCATCTACGCAGGTACTCGTGATAAGGGAGGAACATTGCCATGGAACCATCTCATTTGCTCGTGAGTTTCAAACCCCAAGAGGGCATGAAAACAATCATTGACGGTCATGTGGGCAATCTGGCCAGCCTGACGTATCTCAGTGCGGCTGAGGACCGGACGGCGGCTATTGAGACCGCCGATATCATTCTTTCGTGGAACCCGCCAAAGGAGTTCGCGGACGATGAGTATGCGCTGATGACACGGGCAAGGTTTATGCAGCTGTTGTCTGCAGGCGCCGACCATGTTCCGTTTAAGCTGTTTCCCGAGACGTTGGTGGTAGCCGGCAATGTTGGTGCCTACGCGCAGCCTATGGCTGAACACGTCATGGCCATGACCCTCGCCTTGGCCAAGAACCTCAGGGAGGGCCACAAGAAGCTTGCAGCTGGGAACTTCGACCAGTTTAGTATGAACAGGTCCCTCCATGGTGCGACATGCGCTGTCCTGGGCTTTGGCGGCATCGGCAAGGCCACGGCTTCTCTCATGAGGGCCTTTGGAGTCAGAATACTTGCAGTAAATACCAGCGGCAAGACCGACGAGGAGGTCGACTTTATCGGGACGACAAAGGACCTGGAATATGCCCTGAGTCACGCCGACATTGTTGTTCTATCAATGCCTTTGTCCCGTTCTACGAAAGGGCTCATCGGGGAGCGAGAGCTGACATGGATGAAGTCCGATGCCATCCTGGTGAATGTGGCACGAGGGGAAATCATTGACGAACGAGCCTTCTACGAGCATCTCAAGTCGCATCCTGAGTTCAAGGCCGGCATCGACGCCTGGTGGGTCGAGCCATTCAGACATGGAAGGTTTGAAATGCACTATCCCTTCCTCGACCTGCCCAATGTCCTTGGATCACCACACAATTCCGGCATGGTGCCTGAGACTATGGTGGAAGCAACGCGAGAGGCTGTCGAGAATGTCAAGAGATTCATGGCAGGAGAGAGCGTCAAGGGAGTATTCAGGAGAGAAGAATATCTGTTTTGACCTCCCTTGGGGTCAGCTGGTAATTACCCGCCAAGTGGTACATGCGTGGAGTCGGCCTGAGCTGGCCATCGACCTGTCCTAGACAAGGACTAGGGAATGGATTCCCGCTTGCGCCGAGGAACACCACTCGCATTGCACCAACATGCTCGTGAGGAGCACCTCTCAAAACGCCCCTCGCATTGAAAAGAAATACTCGGGGGTCTTGAACAAAAGGACTCGGGGGGGGAACGACGGGGAGAAAACCGGGAGTGATTGGATCATGTTCGAAGCACGGTGAATGTACCACTCTCGAGGATGTACCAGCTGACCCCAAGGTTTGGCCGTTGACATCTGCTGCATATGTAATACAGTGTCGTACGTACGAAATGAACAAGAGGAGGCCACACCATGGCAATTGAAGAAGTCATCTCTCTCCGCGTAGAGGGAGACCTAAAGAGAAGAGTCGATGAAGTTGCCCGCCGGACGGGACGGTCGAAGGCATGGGTCATCCGGAAAGCTGTCGACTTGTACCTTGAGGATATCGAGGACATCGAGATGAGTGAACAGCGCCTTGCTGATCCGAAAGACAAGGTCATCTCCTCTGATGAGTTGATGTCCCGTCTATGACCATCTCTGCGAAGGAGAGCGTCAGGAAAGACCTGGAGGACCTTCTTGATAAGTCCGAAGACAGGCTCCGTGTATGGTCTGCGATCGTGAAGGCGCTCGAGGCTGGCAAGTATGAGCACCTGAAAGGCAACCTGCGGATGTTCTATCGTGTCCGTGTGGGCAACTACCGCGCGGTCTTGACTCGGACCACAGGAGGTGTACTCGTCACCCGCGTTGCTGACCGGAAGGACGTGTGCAAGGAATGACGTTGTGGGGCCGGGTGGCCAATAGGGGTTCAGTGGTGAGGAAAGACTGGATTCCCGCCTGCGCGGGGAAGGCAGAATCCTTTCGCGACAAGGAAATCTTCGGGGAAGCAGGGGAGGACGGGTCTGCTGCACCACGGTCGGCACGACTGTTACAACAACTACGACTGTCCCCTGTTACATTGGCAATTCGTAAGACTGGAATTCCGATTCAAGTCGCAGTATCATTTTCTTGCAAATCTCCACCACAGGGACAAGCGTGGAAGAACGTGTAAAGGAGGTCAGGACCATGAACAAGAAAGAGCTTGTTGACGTAGTAGCTGCCAAGACCGGTTTCACCAAGAAGAAGACTGGTCGAGCTGTCGACGCCGTTGTCGGAGCAGTTTCTGAAGCAATGAAGAATGGCGAGTCTGTTGCACTCGCAGGCTTTGGTACCTTCAAAGTCACCAACCGGGCCGCTCGTGCCGGTGTCAATCCCAGGACCAGGGAGAAGATATAT
>JAPLGH010000142.1 GCA_026390285.1 Caldisericota bacterium | reverse complement strand
CCTTGGCAAGGCAGAGCTCTACCCCTGAGCTACTCCCGCTCTGGCGGGATCGACGGGATTTGAACCCGTGGTCTCCGGCGTGACAGGCCAGCGTGTTGGACCAGCTACACCACGACCCCGTACGACACTTAGTATAGGTTGTTCTACAAAAAGTCAAGTGAGCATCCCGCGTCACAGTCTCACTGGGCGCGCAAGGCTGTCTCCATATGCGATGCGAGAAACGTGGTGGGCGGAACAGGGTTCGAACCTGCGACCCCCTCCGTGTGAGGGAGGTGCTCTACCGCTGAGCCATCCGCCCATACCTGGTGCCCTCGAGGAGAATCGGACTCCTATCGCAGCCTTGAAAGGACCGTGTCCTGACCATTAGACTACGAGGGCTTTGGTGAGCCGTACAGGACTCGGACCTGTGACCCTCTGCTTAAAAGGCAGATGCTCTGCCAACTGAGCTAACGGCCCGCGCACCTGTTCATTCTACTGAGAACCGGCTCCTCGTCAATACTTGCGACGGTCGCTCCGGTCGCTCAGTCTTCTGCAGTTGTGTCAAGAGACTCGAAGCGAGTATATCTCTTGTCGAACATCAGCTTCACATTGCCCTGCTTGCCGTTGCGGTGCTTGGCTACCAGAGCATTCGTGGGAGTCCGGGTATTCATCTCAGCACTGTCCACAGCTTCGTCGGTATACAGGAAGATCACAATGTCTGCATCCTGCTCGATTGCTCCGCTCTCGCGAAGGTCGGACAGCTGAGGCTTCTTGCGGTCTCTCTTCTCGATATCCCGTGACAGCTGAGAAACAACGATGACCGGAACATTGAGTTCGCGGGCCAGGTTCTTGAGCATGCGAGTGATCTGGGCCACTTCAAGGACGCGGCTCTCAACTTTCTCACCGGAGGCAGCAAGCTGTAGGTAGTCGACAATAAGGAGCTCCACCTTGGCCGTGACCGCAAGGCGCTTTGCCTTCGCGCGTATCTCGAGAGCTGTCAGCCCTGCCGTGTCGTCAATATACAGGGGTGCTTCTGACAGTCTGTTGCTGACCTGTGTCAGCGCCTGCCAGTCCTCCTGCGACAGATATCCTGACCGAAGCTTATCGGCCTCAATCATTGCTTCCGACGATATGACGCGTTCGGCCAACTGCTCTCTGGACATCTCCAGACTGAAGATCCCGACTGGCTTCTTCAGTCGGACGGCGTTATACGCTGCAATGTTCAGCGCAAGTGACGTCTTGCCCACGCTTGGGCGCGCAGCCAGAACAACCAGTTCCTGGGGCTGAAAGCCGCCAATCTGAAGATCGAGATTCTTGATTCCAGTGGCAACCCCACGAATGGAACCCCTGTGGTCATACCGATCCTCAAGCAGTTGCAACGTCTTAGGGAGGATGCTTTCCAGCGAGTGGAAGTCACCACGCACCATACCCTGAGACGCCTCGTAGATGAGCTTCTCGGTCCTGTCAATGAGCTGCATCGCTGTAACGCCGGGAGAAAACCCGAGCTCGTAGATGTCCCGGCCTGCGCGGATGATACTGCGCTTCACCGACGATTCCTTGATGATCTCGGCGTAGTACTTGACGTTCTCGGTTGTTGGAACAAGCTCGGCGAGTTTGGCCAGGTACGCGACGCCACCGATGCGATCGAGGTCCCCGTGGCTCTTGATATCGTTGCTGAGGACGACGATGTCGACAGGCTTGTTGGATGTTCGGAGGCGGAAAATCGACTCACAGATCGTGACATGCTCGTCGAAATAGAAGTCATCTGGCTTGAGATAGTCCATGACCTCATCGACCGTGGTATTTGAGACGATGAAGGAGCCGAGCAGAGACTGCTCGGCTCCCATATCGTACGGTGGAACGACGTTTCCTGGATTGGAAGCCGCTTCCTCGTTCCCGACTCGTGGACGGGCTTCGCCTATCTGGGCATCACTACGGTCAGCCATCCTCAGACAGCTTCCGCAACGGTGACGGAGACCAAGGCAGTAACTCGAGGATTCAACTTCAAGGCAATCGCATACACACCAAGGGCCTTCATGGGCTCGTCGGTGCTCACAATTCTCTTTTCGACAGCAACACCGAGTTGGCTGCCTATGGCTTCGGCAATTTCGTCTGGAGTGATGGCGCCATAAAGTCTCCCCTGGGGCGTCGCCTTGGCATGAACGGTAATCGACTGACCTGTGAGTTTCGCCGCCAAGTCCTGGGCCCGGGCAAACGCAACATCCTTTTCCTGAGACACCGCCGTCTTCTGTTTGCTGAGGGCGGCCACTTTCTCGGACGTTGCATCGATAGCCAGACGCTGAGGAAGGAGGTAGTTGGCGGCATAGCCAACGGAAACGCTGACCACGTCATTCTTGTGGCCTACGCCCTTGACGTCGGCAAGCAGAATCACCTTCTTGTCCATCGTCGATGTGAACTACCGATTCACGAACGGCAGGAGAGCCATGACGCGGGCTCTCTTTACTGCACCCGCCAGGGCACGCTGGTGCTTTGCACACACTCCTGTCGCGCGACGAGGAAGGATCTTGCCCTTGTCACTTACGAAACGGCGCAGCCGCGAGGCATCCTTGTAGTCGATATCGTCGGTCTTGTCAGCACAGAATGGACAGAATTTCTTGCGTGCGCGGAAGTAGAACGATTTCTTCTTTCCGGTCTTGCTTGGTTTCTTGAATGGTGCGTTTGGCATAGTGGTTTACTCCTTCGTCTTAGTTGAATGGCACGTCGTGGTCTTCAGATCCGGAGCCCTGCTGCAACGATCCTTCGGGGACTTCGAAGTCCTTGAGAAGGTCGTCTTCGCCGGGTGCTTCGCCGGGTTCACCGGCACTTTGACGGTTCTGCGGAACACCAATGACCTCGAACGTCGTAGCCACGATCTCAGTCGCCCGCTTCTTGGTTCCGTCATTAGCCGTATAGTCTCGAATGGACAGGCGTCCTGTCACGAGCACACGCAGACCCTTCTCGGCCGACTTCTCAATCTTGTCGGCGACGTAGGTCCATGCGCTGATGTCCACGAAAAAAGTCTCTTCCTTCCAGTCTCGGACAGACGGATCCTTGGACGCGTTCCAGCTGCGGTTCACAGCAATTGAAACACGGGCCGTCTTCTTGCCGGACGGCGTGTATCGGATGTCCGGATCCCTGGTAATCCTGCCTGTGAGGACAACCTGGTTAAGGTCGTTCATTCTTGTGCCTCAGACGGAGTCGAAGGTTCAGGTGCTGGTACAGATTCAGGTGCTGGTGCAGGGGTAGCCTCCTGAGCGACGACTGTCTCGACTGGAACGACAGTCTTCTTGTGCTCGGGCCGCGTAACCATCCACCGAATGACGTTTTCGTTTACTCTCAGTTGCTGCTTCAGAGCATCAACCTCGCCAGGCTCGCATTCAAATGCGATCACCCAGTAGTAGCCATCCTGCTTCTTGTTGATTGGATATGCCATACGACGACGGCCCCATGGGTCCGCCTTCAGAATCGTGCCCCTTGATGAGATGAAGGACTGAACGGTCGTGGCGACAGCCGTGGCTTCTTCCTCTGGCATTGTCCCGTCCACAATAACCATCAATTCAAACTCTCTCAAAAGTTCCTCCCTTTGGACTTAGATTTCGGCCGTCTTCCCGACGGCAGAGAGCGACCACAGTATATGCAGGAGCTGAAGCGATGCAACCGGAGGGACCCTTCACGGGAGTACCCGGCTGCCTGGTTCCGACATGAGATCAGCTAGCGCGCCTTCTCCAGGAACGTCTTGTAGGCCAAGTAGCAGGCATAGAGATCAGCCTTGCTTGCGAGTTCTTGCGGGGCATGCATCGATAGAAGCGCAGGACCGGCGTCAAGTGTTTCGATACCGCGCTTCGACAAGAACTTTGCCACAGTCCCGCCGCCGCCGACATCTACCTTGCCCATCTCAGCCACCTGCCATGGGACCTTCGCCTCGTCCAGCAACCCAAGTACCTTGTGGAGAGTTTCCGCAGATGCATCGTTGGCTGAGGATTTGCCTCGAGAGCCGGTGAACTTCGTGATCACAATGCCGTTGCCGACCGTGGCAGCGTTCGTCGGTTCGAACACATCCAGGTAGTTGGGGTCCATGCCGGCACCGACGTCAGCGCTGAGCGCAATGGACTTCCAGAAAACCTGTCTGGCCGTGGTTTTCTCTCCAGTTTCCAGGATAAGCCGCTCGATGACCAATTCGATGAACTCGCTCTGCATGCCGGTGTCGCCATCACTGCCAGTCTCTTCCTTGTCAGCGAGGAACACGATCTGTGTACGCTCAGGTTCCTTCTTCTGGTCAACCAGGCCGCGCAGGGCGGTGTAGCCGCAGATCCTGTCGTCGTGTCCGTAGGCAAGAATGAGTCCGCGGTCAAACCCGACTTCCCGCGGTCTCATTGCTGGCACAAGCTCCAATTCGGAAGAGGCAAAGGCTCGCTCATCGACGTTGAACTGCTCTGCAAGCATCTTCAGGACATTTGTGCGAACAGGCGTCTTGTCGTCCTTGTCATCAATGGGCACGTGGCCGACGATGGCGTCGAGTGCTTCACCCGAAACGCCTTCGCTCAGTTTCTTTTCTCCCTGGGCCTGCCCCAGATGCGGAAGGATGTCGGAAATATTGAACACGGGGTCCCCATCTTCCTCGCCGATGCGCAGCTGAAGCTTCTTCCCGGCCTTGTCATAGATCACGCCATGCAAGGCAAGGGGGATGGTCACCCACTGGTACTTCTTGATTCCACCGTAGTAGTGAGTCTGGAAGAGGCCTAGCCCAGTGCTCTCGAAAAGCGGATTCTGTTTCACGTCAATGCGCGGAGCGTCGACATGTGCGGCTACCATGTTGACACCCTCACTGAAAGGAAGCTTGCCCAGCCTCACAATCACGGCGTTCTTGCCACGATTGATGAACAGCAGTTTTCCACCCTTGGGCAGTGCTTTGGAAGAGAGAGCGTCGGCAGTCCTGAAACCGCTGGCTTGTGCAATGACCGTGGCTGCCTCGACGAACTCGCGTTCCGTCTTGGCATCCTTGATGACCGACACATACTCCGCCGCCAGCTTGTCCGCCGCCTGGCGATCGATGCTGCTCCAGGCAGATGTCTTGTTCAACCCGATTTCCTTGGACTTCATCATTGTTCACCTCCGAGTGTGTGAGAAAGTCAGCATACCTTGAAATTGGAGCAAAATCAAATAGCATGCTAAGTCAGAGGAAGGGAGGAGTCCTATGGAATTGCGCGGTGACTTACAGAGCTTTCCACTTACCCAGCTTATTCAGACGCTGGAGGGAGCTCAAAGAACTGGGAAACTGGACATAGAAGGACATCTGGGTAGTTTTGCCATCTTCTTCCAGAAGGGCAAGGTCATCCATGCACAGTCACCGTATAGCAGCGGGCTGCCCGCTTTTTATGATGCCTTTCTTGAACATGACGGTACGTTCAGTTTTCTGTCCAACGTCATCATGCCGCCTCGAAGGATCACCGACAGCAACACGAGTCTGCTCATAAAGGGAACAGAACTAGCTGAAGAGTACACACGGTCAGGGATCCACACGGAACCATTCGAGCTGAAGGTAGGGTTGGCCGAGAATGACTCTGACGCAGCCGTTACGCTGACTGCGGATGAGTTTCTGCTCCTGCAGAGGGCTGGCGAGTTGGAGTCATTCGACAGGATACTGAAAGAAGCTGAGTTTGGGTTCTTCCGCGCATGGACAGCTCTCAACGGTCTTGCGGACAAGAAGATGATTACGTTGTCGAAATCGGAGGCATAGATGGAAGGTCAACTGTCTTCACTGGTAATCACGAAGGAAGATATCGAAACCATCGACGAACTGTTCTCACAGTACCTCGTGGATTCGCAGGCGAAGGACATTATCCTCCTCAACAAGAGCGGCGAGCTCCTCGCAAAGAGCGGTATGGTGACGCGGGACTCGGCAATCGCCGTGTCTGCCTTGGCTGCTGGTGTCTTCTCGGCCACGAATGAGTTGGCCAAGCTTCTGGGAGAGCGAGAGTTTACTTTGACGTTCCACCAGGGGAAAGAGACCAACATCCATATTTCCCTGGTAGACCCCCTGGTCCTGCTCGCCGTCATTTTTGACAACAAGGCGCCCATCGGGGCCATCAGGTTCTGGGCCAAGAAGATCTCGGGGTCGATCAAGCCGGTGTTGGAGAAGATGGCCGCGGGTCCGCGTCAAGAACCTTCCCAGGACCTCAGGAAGGGGCTGCAGGATGAGATCGACAACCTCTTCTAGCCAATTGATGCGAGCCGCCGCATGTCTCTGATCGACTTCTCCAAGTCTGAGATCACGTTCAAAGTCGTCTACTATGGCCCGGCAATGAGCGGCAAGACGACGAACCTCAGCTGGATCTTCCGGACGATCCCTGAAAAGGTGAAAGGTCAGTTCACCTCCATCGCGACCGAAACAGAGAGGACGCTCTTCTTCGACTTCCTGCCAGTGGAGCTGGGGACCGTGAAGGGCTTCAAGATCCGCCTGAGTCTTTACACCGTGCCGGGTCAGGAACTGTACAAGCTGACGCGCAAGTCCGTGCTCAAGTCTGTCGACGGCATTGTGTTCGTCGCAGACTCGAATCGTGACCGGCGAGAGGACAACATCAAGAACCTTGAGGACATGGTTAAGAATCTCGCAGACTATGAGTTGCCGGATACGCCCATCATCTATCAGCTGAACAAACGCGACACAACCCCCATCATGCCAGTCAGTGAGCTGATCGATGACCTGCAGCTCAAGGGAAAACCTGTCTACCTTGGCATTGCCAGTAGTGGAGTCTCTGTCATGGAGTGCCTCAAGGGCATCACGCGTGAGGTTGTCAGCAAGATCTGATCTGTGGCTCAGACTCCCCCGTCGTCGCCCATGTCCTGAACCCATCCATGAACCAGCCCTGATTGCGACCATGTCTTCATGACGCGCTCGCACTCCGTGTTTGTGAGCTTCCGCGCGATGCCAAGGGCTGGATCGAGTGCTCTGTAGGCCGGGAAGTACTGGGTCATGACGCTCACATATGTCTGACGTGACAGATGGCGCGAAACGAAGCGAAAGACGTCTCTTGCCATACCGGAATGGCGTGGCAGAACGAGGTACCGCACAATGAGTCCTCGTGGAACATATCTTCCCTGCTCATCCATGCTGATGTCTCCAACCTGGCGATGCATCTCGATGAGAGCACGTTCAGCCACCTGCACGTAGTCGGGGACTCCCGACAGTTGCATGGCGACGTCTTCGTCCGTGTATCGAAGGTCGCCCAGATAGATGTCCACGATTCCATCCAGGAGAGCCAGCGTCGACAGCTCGTCGTAGCTGCTCGTGTTGTACACAATGGGAATGTGCAGCCCCTGCTGCCGGGCAGCAAATAATGAAGCCAGTAACTGCGGTACCTGGTGAGAGGGCGTGACAAAGTTGATATTATGTGCTCCCTTTTCCTGAAGCTCGACCAGCGCAGCTGCGAGTCGTCCAACCGACATCTGCGTCCCATGGTGCAGTTGGCTCAGTGGGTAGTTCTGACAGTAGCAGCAATTCAGGTTGCAGCCGCTGAGGAAGACCGTTCCTGATCCCCGTGTCCCACTGACGGGAGGCTCCTCCCCATGATGCAGATTCCACACGAAGACCCTCGGTTTCAGAGCCGCGCCGCAAGTACCTGCCTTTCCGGAGAGCCGCGGCGCTCCACACTGCCTGGGACAAAGATCACAGGCTGCCATGCGGCGATATGCCGTCCGGATCCGGTCCCGGAACTCCACATCCGACAATTGGAGATACGCCCCACCTGCTTCAGCTACGACTTCCGAGCTTGTTTCGGTGTCCTGTCTCGGAGCCGCAACCGCGCCTGAATCTACAGAACGGTCTTGTTTGTGCTCCATGCTTCGACCTCATCGGCAATGTGCCGGATGTGTTTCAGGGCCGCGACAGCGAATGCTTCACGGTCCACGGCCTTCTGTTTGGGCCCGGGTTCGAGCGGGAGAAGCCCATAGTTGGCGTTCGCAGGCTGGAAGTCGGCCCTTTCCTGGGTAACGTAGTCGACCAGAAGGCCCATCATGGTTTGGACAGAAAAGACCGGCCGGGGGAAGCCACGAAGGGTTGCGGCGGCGTTCAGTGCTGCAACGAGTCCCAGTGCCGTCGACTCCATGTATCCATCGACGCCGCATAGCTGGCCCGCTGTCCATATACGTGGAAATGCTCGCAGCTGGAGGTCCTGAGACAGCACGGAAGGACCGCGCAGAAAAGCATTCCGGTGAATGAGGCCGTACCGCACGAATTCAGCGTTGCGGAGAGCTGGTATCATACCAAGCACCCTCTGCTGCTCGGCGATGGCCAGAGAAGTCTGGAATCCGACAAGGCCGAGGACGGTTCCTTCCCGATTTTCCTTGCGAAGCTGAATAACAGCGAAACAGTCTTCTGGTCTCTCCCGGAGACCGATGGGGCGCATCGGACCGAATCTGAGAGCGTCGTCGCCCCTGCGCGCAATTTCCTCCACGGGCAGACATCCCTCAAAGTACTTCTGTTCATGAGGAGTCTCGGGGAGGTGCCGTCTGGCGGATTGGAGCGCGTGGACGAAAGTGTAGTATTCCTCCCTCGTGAGGGGACAGTTCAGATAGTCGGCGGCATCTCCCCCTCGGGAGCTGAGGAACGAAGAGTCGCGATCGACGGAATGAGCCCATATGGACGGAGCAACGGCATCGTAGAAAAACAGATTCTCGCGTCCCAGGCGCTTCCGGAGCTCGTCGAGAAAATCCGGACTGGTAAGAGGCCCCGTTGCGAGGATGGTTGGCACCGAGGAGTCGAGCCGCCTGTATTCCTCCCTGCGAACGGAAATGAGCGGATTGCTCTGGATGCTCTGAGTCACCAGACCGCTGAACTGGTTCTTGTCAACCGCAAAGGCCTTGCCTGCGGGAAGACGGCTCGCATCGGCGCACCCGACGATGGCGGAACCGAGGAGTCGGAGCTCGGCTTTGAGAAGGCCTCTGGCATCTCGCAAGGCGTCAGAGCCAAGAGAATTGCTGCAGACAAGTTCACCGAACCGGTCGGTTTCGTGGATGTCGGTCTGGTGCAAAGGACGCATTTCCCACAGCTCGACCGATAGACCGAGTCGAGCCAGGGACAGCGCTGCCTCACTGCCTGCCAGGCCACCCCCGACAACGCGGATGTCAAAGTCCATGCTAGAGTGACTGTACGATAGCGAAGCTGTCGGGTCCCCGACGTACCAGAAGGCCCCTGAGTTCGAGACTGGTCAGGGCGCTGAGGACCTGGGGCGCAGTGCAGGCAAGGCGTTCGCAGAGCAGATCGACGGACGTGCATCCCATCTCTATGCAGCCGATGATCGACTGTTCCTGCTGCGACAGTGCCTCTGATGGGTGTTCCTCGCGGGTGGCAACTGCCTTGAAGCCGGGGAGTTCATCGAGAACATCGTTCACAGATTGTACCAGTTTTGCGCCGACCTTGATCAACGCGTTCGTTCCCACATGCTGAGGAGCGTAGATGGACCCTGGAATCGCAAAGACCTCACGATTCTGTTCGAGGGCGAAATTGGCGGTAAGCAGAGACCCGCTCTCCTTCGCAGCTTCCACCACGAGGACCCCGAGCGAAAGACCGGAAATGACGCGATTGCGCTGTGGAAACGTATAGACCGTCGGCTGGGTATGAAGATGGAACTCAGAAATGACGGCTCCCCCGCCGCTTCCTGCAATGGTCCGCGCAATTGGACCATGAATGGACGGGTAGATCTCGTCGACGCTGGATCCCAGGACCGCAATCGTCTGACCGCGTGCGTCCAGACACCCGACGTGGGCTGCTTTGTCGATGCCGTACGCGAGGCCGCTGACGACCACGAGGCCTGCCGCTGCCAACTGTCCCGCGAGATCGGAGGCCGCTCTGACACCTTCAGGTGTTGGTTTGCGGCTTCCAACGATGGCAATGCAGTCCCTGAGCAGAACTGTCGCATCACCCAGAATTTGAAGAAAGAGCGGGGGGCGGTAGCATTCGCTGAGACGGCGCGGATAAGCCTCCGACCCATCGAACATCGTAACAAGAGAAGCTCCGAGCGTCGTCAGCTCAGCAATCTCCTTGTCGGCTTTTTCCAGAGCACTGTCGCGTTCAGACAGCGACAGATGCTTCCCGCGGGTCGAAGGCGACGCAGAAAGCAGTTGGTCGAGCCGTTCCTGGGACGCAGCCTCCAATTCTCCTGGCGACTCGAGCAGGGCCGCGAGGTCCCACTTGTAAACGCCAAGAGGCAGGAGATCGAGAGCTAGAGCCGCTCGACCAAATGGTGAGATCATGAAAGGACTAGGCAGTCAGCTGCTTCTTCGCCTCGGCGACGAGGGTGGCAAACGTTTCCTTGTCGTGAACGGCCATGTCGGCCAGAACCTTGCGGTCGAGTTTCACACCGGCCTTCTTCAGGCTTCCGACAAACTTGGAGTACGTAATACCATTAGAGCGGCACAGTGCATTGATGCGGACAATCCAGAGTGCTCTGTACTCGCGCTTCTTCTCCTTGCGGTTGAAGTAGGCATGACGCTCAGCCTGCTGAACAGCTTCCCGTGCAGCCCTGTACCGTATGGAGCGTGCGCCGACATAACCCTTGCTGAGCTTCAGTATCTTCTTGTGCCTTCTGCGGATCGAGCTTCCACCCTTAACTCTCGACATCGTGAGCCTCCATTATCCCTTGAGATACGGCACAAGTCTCTTCATGTTGCGAGCATCTGCGCCCTGAAGAACGCGCTTCTTCAACATCAGTTTCTTCTTCGCCATGGACTTCTTGCCAAGCTTGTGGCCATGGTTGGCGCCATACGCCATGATCTTGCCAGTACCGGTTATCTTGAACCTCTTGGCTGCTCCCCTGCATGTCCTGATCTTGGTCACTTTGTTCTTGATAGCCATGTCCTACTCCTTTCCGGGTCCTTTCATCTTGGCGAGCACTTCTTTGGATGGTTCCATCATCATCGACATATTGCGGCCCTGCATCTTGGGTTCCTGAGTGACCGTGCCATAATCCGCAAGGTCAGTAGCAACCCTCTTGAGTAGTGCACGCCCCTGGTCCGGGAAAGCCATCTCGCGACCACGGAACATGATCGTCACGCGAACGCGGTTTCCGGCTGACAGGAATTCCTTGAGGTGCTGGTCCTTCACGGTCAGATCGCCAACGTCGATGCGCAGTCGGTATTTCATCTCTTTCATCTCGACGGTGACCTGTTTCTTCCTGGCTTCCTTCTGCCGCTTCATCTGCTCGTACTGGTACTTTCCCAGGTCCATAATCTTGCAAACGGGTGGAGTGGCGTTGGGCGCCACGACGATCAGGTCGAGCCCCTTCGAGTACGCAAGTTCAAGAGCCGCTTCGGACGTCAACAGGCCCAGTTGCCCGTTGTTCTCGTCAATGACCCGGACTTCCTTCCAGCGCACTCTCTCGTTGTAAATCAGATCTGAATCCCTATTGATTCCACACCTCCAAAAAGAAAAATGGCGGCCGCTGTAAAACGGCCGCCATGTAGTTTATGTAGCACATTGGCGAACTCAAGAACCTCTTTGCCCAAGGCTGGAGGTAGAAGCCTTACCGGCTTCGTTTTACAGTGGCTCGACTCTTCTGAGCCTCAATGAGTATAGCGACCTTCCTGTGCAAAGCAACTAGGGGAAGATGACCTTGCTCTTGATCTCCTCGAGCACGCGCTCAATAAACTGGTCGACGGACACCACACCCTGGTCCCCTTCGTGCCGGATGCGTAAGGCCACGGAGTCCACTGCCGCTTCTTTAGCGCCTATGACGGCGATGTATGGAACTCTCTGCATCTCGGCATCGCGGATCTTGGCCTGCATCTTCTCCCTGCGAATATCCACCTTGGCACGGATACCGCGCTCGACCAGTCTGGCAGTGATTGCCCTGGCATACTCCTCCTGCACGTCAGTGATGGGGACAACCTCGACCTGGACGGGTGCAAGCCAGAGAGGG
>JAPLGH010000149.1 GCA_026390285.1 Caldisericota bacterium | reverse complement strand
CTTCCATTGTCCAGGGAATCTTCCGGGACGTCACAGAACAGCGACTTGCCGAAGAACGAGCACGGCAGCTGCAACGGGAGCTCCTGCAGTCACAGAAGATGGAAGCCGTCGGCAGACTTGCAGGGGGAATCGCACACGACTTCAACAACATCATGGGTGGCATCATGGGACACGCGTCACTGCTCAGGGTCGACGCAACGGAAGGGACCGAGCTCTATGAGGGACTGGACACCATTGAACGCGCCGCAAGGCGCGCCGCTGAACTGACACACCGGCTGCTGTCCTTCTCGCGCAAAGACACGCCGACGATCACCGACGTCGATGTCGGCGGAGTCCTCGCGGATACGCTCTCAATCGCCATGCCGGGTTTCGACAAACGCACGTCCCTGGTACAGAACATTGCTCCAGACTTGGCATACGTTCCTGGCGACCGGACACAGCTGGAGGAGGTCTTCCTGAACCTGGTCATCAATGCCCGCGATGCACTGGGACACAAAGGCGGCATGCTCACAGTCGAGGCCACCAATGTCATCATCGACGATTCCTTCTGCACCAGCCATGACCTTCCTGTCCTGCCAGACGGCAGCTACGTGCAAGTAACCGTTTCGGACACCGGGTGCGGTCTGTCGCCTGAGGCCAGGGATCACCTGTTTGAACCATTCTTCACGACGCGGCCTGACGGGACCGGGCTGGGGCTGTCCATCGTCTGGCGTGTCGTGCACGACCACGGAGGAACCGTCACGGTGGCTTCATTGCCAAACCAGGGAACGACGTTCACGCTGTACCTTCCGGCTGTCTCAAGGGCTGAAGCGCAGGGCAGGGCTCGCCAGACGCCCATCTCCGGGTCACTGGCCCGGTCTGTCCGGGGAGAATCGGTGCTCATCGTCGATGACGAAGACATTGTCCGCAGTGTGGCCGTCAAAGTCCTCTCAGGTCTGGGATATCGCGTCACCGACACCGCCGATCCCATGAATGCACTCGCTATCTACAAGGACTCATGGCGTTCGATTGACCTGGTCCTGGTCGACATGATAATGCCGCATATGAATGGCAAGGACCTGTTCGAGAAGCTTCATGAGATCAATCCGTCGGTTGCCGCAATCCTGATGTCCGGCTACGATGCGACCGAGACTCCTTTCACCAGCACGGGCTTCGTGGCCTTCATTCCCAAGCCATACACGCTTCAGGAGCTGGCTACACGCGTGCGTCAGTCTCTGGACACCCCAGCTACTCGCGCATCCGGCATAGGAGAAGGATCGACTGTTTGAGAATCACCTCGAACTGAAACACCAGCCACAGCAAACGTCCTCAGGCCCCGGAAGGTGCGGGGGGTTACGAAGATGAGCATCGTCCCCAGGAATACGACGCCGATGACCCCGCTGACGAGGAAACCCATGTTGGCACCAAGGGCATCCGAGATCTTGCCCGCATAGAGTGCCCCGATGGGGGTCGAGCCCACGAAGACGAGGTTGTAGGCGGCCATGACGCGGCCCCGCATGTGATCGGGCGACTGCATCTGCAGCGCCGTGTTGCACATCGTCGACAATGCAGCCATGCCAAATCCGCAGAAGACCAGCAGCAAGCCGGTCAGGTAGAAATTGCGCTGGATTCCGACGAAGACCATCGCGACCGCGAGGATGAATCCTGAACCATAGACATAGGCGGGAGTCGGTTCAAGGCGTGCTCCGCCAAGAGACATGAGTACCCCTGCCGCCAGCGCCCCTACCCCCATAGCCGACATCAGTCCCCCATAGCCAGCTGCCTGCAGGCCAAGAGTCAGCTTGGCAAAGCTGGGAATGAGAATATTAAAGTTGAGCAGGAAGAGGCTGATGATGCCAGCAATAATCAGGAGACTCATGATAACCTGATTCTTCGCGATGTACTGAGTGCCCTCTCGGACCTCCTGGACATAGTTCCCTTTGGTGCTCTTGCTCGGCTTGCGGCCCGCTTTCATCAGGAGCAGGCTGATGATGACGGCTACGAAACTGACCGAGTTCAGGGCGAAGGTCCAGGGAATGCCCACAGCAGCGATCAGGACGCCACCAATGCCGGGACCCACAACACGGGCGATGTTGAAGATTGTGCTGTTCAGTGCCAGAGCATTGACAACGGCAGACCTGTCGTTCACCTGTTCGCCCACGAACGCCTGTCTGGTCGGCCAGTCGATGGCGCTGATAAGACCTGTGACGGCCGAAATGACCAGCACCTGCCAGTACTGCGCATGACCTCCGAACGCCACAACAGCTAAAGCGGCTGCGGCCAGTGCATACATGATCTGCGTGAACAACAAGATCGACCGCTTGGGAAAGCGGTCAATGATCGGCCCAATGAACACCGAGAGGATCAGAGACGGGAGAAACTGGATGCTGGTCAGCAGTCCCAGCTTGAACGGCGAGTTGGTCAGTTTCAGAACCAGCCAGGCTTGGCCTGTATTTTGGAGCCACGTACCGACAAGAGAGATGCTCTGGCCTGTGAACCAGAGCCGGTAGTCTTTGGACTCAAAAGCCGGCAGCCGTTTTCGAATGTTCACTCACTCTTCCTTTCGCTAACCGAATTATCTGATATGTAGAGTCTACTCTCCCCGTCCCACAATCATGAACCTACTTCCTCAATATCTGGAACACGGTCTGGATCGTCAGGGTTGCCGCCAGCACGATCATGACGACCGCCTGTGCCCATACGGCGATGTTCTTGCCCCGGCTGTTGACGTACTCACCCATCAATGACTTGTCATTGATCAGTTTCAGCATCAGGATGAGGATCAGAGGCAGCAGAACGCCATTCGCCGCCTGCGAGAACAGCATGACGCCGATGAGTTTGCTCTCAGGTACGAACATGATCGTTCCTGCACCCAGAGCAATAAGCGCCGTATACAGACCGTAGAAGAGAGGAGCCTCGCGGAATGACTTCCCAACCCCTGATTCCCAGCCAAACGCTTCAGCCACGGAATACGCCGTCGAGAGAGGAAGGACCCCGGCGGCCATGATCGATGCATTGAGCAGCCCCACGGCGAACAGGACGGAGGCATACCGTCCTGCGAGCGGTGCAAGTGCTCCTGCGGCTTCAGCCGCGGTATTGATCCGGACGCCCGCCACAAACAGAGTCCCCGCGCACGCGACCACGATGAAGAAGGAGACAAAGTTGGTGAGGAAACTGCCAATATAGGTGTCCAGTACTTCATATTTGTAGTTTCTGAGGTCAATAGCCTTCTCGGCGACCGAAGACTGCTGATAGAACTGCATCCAGGGCGCGATCGTGGTCCCGATCGTCGCGATAAACAGCGAGATGAACTCAGGGTTCATTTGAAACGTCGGAACAACAGTCGACTTGGCGACGACCCCCCAGTTAGGATGCGCCATGAACGCACTGATGACGTAGGTCAGAAACAGGATACAGAACACGAGCAGAACCTTCTCCACAGCGCGATATGAACCCTTGACGACCAGAAACCAGACAAGAAACGCGACGGCCGGGATGGCGATGAAACGGTTCAGACCCAGGATCGAGCTGGCTCCAGCTACGCCGGCAAATTCTCCCATGGTGTTGGCAAGATTGGTGAATACCAGCAGGACCATGACAACCATGGTCAGCCGAATGCCAAACCGTTCGCGGATCAGGTCTGCAAGGCCCTTGCCCGTGACGACACCCATGCGAGCGCTCATTTCCTGGATCATGGCCAGCGTGAACGTAATCAGCAGGAGCATCCACAGCATGGAATACCCGAACCTGGCCCCGATGACACTGTAGGTGGTGATGCCCCCAGCATCGTTGTCGACGTTGCCCGTGATGATGCCCGGTCCAAGGACAGCGAAGATAATGGGCAACGTCAGCGCGAAACGCCGAACCCTGTCCCTGACGCGTTCCCAGATCCGTACCATGGCCCCAGGCTAATCCATCGCCTGATCGAGGACGTCGTCGACCGTGACGATTCCTTGCAGAACGCCTTCGTGGTCAACGACGGGAAGTGCAAGGTAATTATACTTGCCGATGATCTCGGCCACTTTGCCCTTCGGGTCGTCCACAAACACGGAAACGGTGCGTTTCTGCATGATGGCGGCCACGGCGGTGCCAGGCTGCGCGACGATGAGCGCTCGCAGGGACAGGATCCCTGCCAGATGCCCATCATCATCCGTAACATACAGGTAGTAGATGGTCTCCGTATCGGGAGCCTCACGGCGGAGAAGTTCGATGACCTGCTCGGCCGACATCTCCTGTCTGATCTCGAGATAGTCGTTGGTCATCAGGCCACCAGCGGTATCTTCATCATAGGCCAGCAGTTCGCGAACGTCCGCACGTTCTTCCGGCTCCATTTCCTGAAGCATCGCCTCCTGCGTTTCAGCCCGCGTGTCCTGCAGGATGTCCGCAGCGTCATCAGGGTCCATTTCCTCGAGAATGTCTGCTGCGCGGGCTACGCCCAGCCGTTCAAGGATGGTGACCTTGACCTTGTCGTCCTCCAGTTCGGCCAGCGTATCGGCCGCCTGCTCGTCGTTAAGAGCTTTGAACAACGCGTCGCGCTCATTGAAGTCCAAGTCGTCCACGACGTCCGCCAGATCGGAAGGATGCAGTTTGGACAGCTCCTTCCAAGTCGCCCTCACCTGAACGCTGCGAACATCACGTCCGAGGGGCTCGACAAAGCTCCAGGGAATCGAATTCTCGGCAATCTTGTGATGACGTTCCCGTTCAACGATATGGATGAACCATACAAACCCAGCCCTGCGCATGAAGCTCCGAAACCCGGCATCGGCCGCTATGACACGCAGCTGCCCATGGCTTTCCGCCAGCTCGATATCGTTCACGCGCACGACCTTGGCGCCTTGGATGTCGACAATCTGCTTGTCCAGGACATGGTTGAGCAAGAGCATGGACGTGTCTTCCAGCTTGAAGTTGGGCTGAAGTTCCGCATCAGCGAGTTTAAGCGTGCACTCCGTGATGCCGAGGCTGCGCACGTTGTGCCAGGCCACGCGCGTCAGACCGCGTTGTGTCGTGACGAGAACGGCCATGACGGCCGGAAACTTCTCGCCGGTCGCCACTTCAAGATCGGCTATCGAGCCGACGACGGCTTGCTTTCGGTCCAGAACGCGCATGCCAAGGATGTTACTGAGGTAGAACATTCGCGCCTCCTGGGGCGAGAAAATGACAGAGCGCCTGTATGCTAAGCACGATGGTGCGTGGTGTCAAGCACACGTGCGAAGAAACAGCTGTCAGATCGATGAACGCAGGTACAGACAGCCTAAGGGCGGTCGTCGACCCCGACGCTCTCGACGGACGATACAGCTTCTTCGCCGATCAGCAGAGCCTCAGGAAGAGGCAAGTGCCCGATCACGTTCTTGCGCCAGTCCACCGCGAATACAAGAATGAGAGAGAGCAAGCCCGCCACGACATTGCTGACCGTCATGCCGATCCAGACACCGCGTGAGCCGCAGACCCCACAGCCGGACCAGGTCCAGGATCATGTTTGGCACATTGTGCCCCGAGCCCTGAAACGCCGACTGGACACCCATCATGAGTCCAAAGAACGGATTGGCCCAGAGGAAGAGAGACATGAAGAGAACGCCTTCGGCAATGATTTCCGGATGACTCGGAATGAACGCCCGGAATACGAGGGGCGTGATGAGCCGCAGAAGAACGCTCGCGACTGCCATGAGACCGACAATGGCAGTCGTCCCCTGCCGCACGACGGCTGTCGCCCGGTCACGCATCCCGGCACCCAGCGCCTGTCCCACCATCGCGGCGATGCCGTTGATGAGGGAGGTAATGCTGAACATCCTGTCCCCAATGCCATACGCCGACAACGCTATGGTAGCGTTGGGGACCCTGCCGATGATTCCCATCAGGACAATGAACCCAAAGGACGTGCCAGATGCCCCGACTGAGGCAGGAAGACCGATGCGGAGAATGCGCCTGACCCAGGCAGTCTCGAGGCGCAGGTCACGCCAGGTCACTCTCAGCTTTCGTCTCCCGGTCATGAGAACCCACAGCGAGATGCCGGCAGACAGGACCTGACACAAAACGGTCGCGAGAGCGGCGCCGGCTACCCCCATTGGGACAAACGGGCCCCATCCGAAGATCATCAGTGGGTCCAGGATGACATTCAGACCGACGGTGACCGCATTGATGAGCATTGGCGTCACCGTATCTCCGTAGGCATTCATGATCTGCGCGTACAGTGCCGACACGAAGATGGCGGGCATCCCGATGAAGATGATGCGTGTATAGCTGATTGCGTTCGCCGAAATGGCCCGGTTTGGCGTCAGGACGGGGAGAAGAATCGGCGACAGAACCACACCGATGACGGCCACGGCAAACCCAAGCAGGATCGCCAGAGACATGGTCTGACCTGCAGCCTTTTCCGCATCGACCTCATTGTGTGCTCCCATAAATTGGGAAACGAGAGCGAGACCCGAAGACCCGAATCCGAACGCAAATGCGATGAGGAACCATACGACAGGTCCTGCCACCTGGAGCCCGGCGACTGCCGCTGCATTCTCAGCCGCTGGAAGGTGTCCGACCCAGAACGTGTCGGTCATGTTGTACACCATGTTGAGTAGTGAACTGACCATGACAGGCCAGGAAAGCCGGAACATCGTCGCGACGACTGGACCGTGAAGGATCTCCTCGCGCGTAGGCATTCTGGACCGATTGCTCATGTTCTTCTCCTATGCCTGTGGTTCAACCGGGACGGCCGGCACGCCAGACGTTTCTCCCACAGAGACCTCGCCTGCACCTGAGGGGGAGTGCTCAATCACCTTGTGGTGCCAGTCGACTGTGGCCAGGAACACAAGAGCGAGCACGGCCGCAAGAACGTTGCTTATCAGCATGCCCGTCCAGATACCGCGTGATCCCATATGCAGGGCAAACCCGAAGAACCATGACAGCGGCACACGAAGGCCCCAGAGACGTACGAGTTGCATGGTCATCGGCGGCGTATTGTGCCCTGAACCCTGGAACGCCGACTGGACCCCGCTGACGATGCCAAAGAACGGAATGGAGGGTAGGAACAGGGACATGAACAGGATGCCTTCGCTGATGATCGCCGGCTGTGTCGGAATGAAGGCCCTGAACAACCACGGCGTGAAGAGCCACAACAGGGCCCCCTCACCCACGAGCAGACCGAACATCAGCGCAGTCCCCGTCCACACGACGCTGTTGGCTCGTTTCCGCAGGTCTCCGCCCAAAGCGTGGCCGACCATGGTCGAGATGGCGAGAGACAGACCGTCGATGGCAATGAAACTGATGTTGATGAAGCGGTCTCCGATGCCATATGCCGAAAGAGCTATCGTCGCGTTGGGCACACGACCGATGATGCCCGTCAGCACGAGAAACCCGAATGATGTCCCTGAGACACCAATGGAGGCCGGGAGACCGATTTTGAGAATGCGCCTGTACCAGAACCAGTCCGGCAGAAGATCGCGCCAGCTGACGCGGAGACCGTGCCTGCCCCTGAACAGAATGACCAGCGAGATAGCGGCGGCGATCGCCTGGCAGATGATGGTGGCCAGCGCAGCCCCAGCAACGGTCATGCGCGCGAAGGGGCCCCAACCGAAGATCATGAATGGGTCCAGGACGATGTTGATCAGGACGGTTGCCAGGTTCACGAGCATAGGCGTGATCGTATCCCCATATGCTGCCATGACCTGGGCGTACGCCGCAGCGACGAACTCGAAGGGCATCCCTATGAAGATGATGCGCGTGTAGATCGTTCCGGCGCGAGCGACAGCAGGGTCCGAGGTGAGGAGCCTTAGCAGAAAAGGCGAGAAGGTGACACCTGTTACCATGATGAACAGTCCGAAGGCAATCGACAGCGAAAGCGTCTTGGCAGCTGCCGTATTCGCTTCTTCTTTCCGATGGGCACCCATGTACTGAGATACCAGCGCCAGTCCTCCGGAGTTGAACCCGAAGGCAAACGCCATGAGGAAGAAGATGACAGGGCCGGCTATCTGAAGCCCGGCAACGGCAGACGCGTTCTGCGAGGCAGGCAAGTGGCCTACCCAGAAGGTATCGGCCATGTTGTACAGGTAGTGCAACAGGCTGGAAATCATCAATGGCCATGCCAATCTGAACATAGTCCTGATGATGGGTCCTTCGAGTATGTCTTTTCTTGATGCAGTCCTTGCCACAGTCTCCTCCAGACGGCGGGGGCACGAACCCACACCTGCTTCAGACGACTATCAGTATATCCTTATTCGTACTACGAACAAGAAACAATACGTGCCCGGTATAGAGAAGGGAGGCGCCATATGGCGCCTCCCTTGGTCAACTCAATCTCGTTCGAAGCTAGTGGTTGTAAGGGCCGCTCTTGCTACCCCTGTGATCACGCGGATCACCGTGCCCTCCACTGGGACGGTGCACTGAACCGGGGCTTCCACTTGGTCTCGCGGCACCGAAACTTCCACCACGCTTGTCGCTCTGAGGACGCCCATCTCCGCTTGAAGAACGACCAGCAGAACCGGCGCGAGGTCCCCCACGATGCTCGTTCGGGCGAGGTCCCCCCGTGCTCTCGGTACCGTCCGGGCGGACGAAACGCGGCAGCTCGGTCTTCGCCTTGCCATCCCAGATACTATAAGAACCGGTAACCGCCTTCTCATGGCTCACCGGCTTGATGTCCGGCGCATAGCGGCTTACAAACTTGCGGCGCGGTTCCTCTGCACCACGAGGTCCCTTGCGATCGGAAGTACCACTGCGTGGAGAAGACTGAAACTTCCGATTATCGGTACCTGGACGTCCTGTCCCCCGACTCTTCGCCGGCGTGCCGTCGAGTCGCGGCCCTTCCGTCCTGGGACGGTCCGAGTACGGATGATCGGTACGCGGACGGCTGGTGTGCGTCCTGTCATCTCTGGATCCCGCAGTCTTCGACGATCCAGTCTGCCCTGTGGCACCATGATGTTCGCCGTGCCACACGTGCCCTTCCTGCCCACGATTATCCGACCGCTCGCGGTGGTCCAGTCGTTCCTGGCCAGCCGCAGCCATCGGCGTCGCAGGAGCCCTGCGCACTTCACGGCTCTCTTCTTCTGTCCTGCGACGCCAGTGGGCATCGTCCTCTCCCTCCGGTGCTATGTCGAACATCCCAAAACCGTGAGAGTTCTTGCCTCCCAGACCCGACTCGTACAGAAACGCCAGCAGCCTGGCATCTCCAGTCAACTGGAAACGTCCTGTGTAGCCGTGTATGGGCGTGTCCTTGAACGAGATGACAGCAAGATGCGGCGTATGGTCGAGACAACTGATGCTGAACCCGTCGCTGGGCGCCTTCTCCTGTGTCCAGGCGTAGTACTTGCGCACCGCATTGTCCAGAACAAGCTTGGCGAACAGCGGGTCATCGGGAGCAAAGTAGTGTGCGGAGTTGCTGTCTTTACTCTCGCTCTGATACACGGTAATGGGGCTGATCGTGCGAATGCGTAATGTGACCAGGCCGTGAGCCGGGATGGTAACGGGATAGGCGGCACTGACGCGCACCGATTGCACGAGGTTTCGCTCGAGGTGAAGGTCATGGGCCTGCTCCAGCCGAGGTGAAAGCGCCTGGATGAACTCGGGGCTGGGCGACGACAGGTAGAACCAGACAGGTGACGACATCACCAGCTGATAGTGAACGCGTCCGTCCGGTTCAACTCCTTCGCGCGGGGTGACGTCGATGCGCTCCACCGACTTCGCATAGAGCTGCGAGAACGTGAAGAGCTTGAAATGGGCTTCTTCTGTGCCCGTCGCGATGCCAGACCACTTGATGTCTTCGGGAATGCACGCATTGATAAGTCCCTGCACATAGGGGTTGTACCCCTGAGGCAAAATGAACTTGTCAAGAGCGCTCTGTACTTCGATCCTGATACGCATTGAAACCTCCACTCAATTCAGAGAACAGACAACCGGAAAGGTGAGCCATTATGGCCATGACGCGCCCCGCCACTGGGGTGCTCGTTCGAATGTCCTGCTGTAGATAGCATTATTATATGGGTTGTCAGTCGCGTTGCAACCACAATTTCAAGAGGAACCGGACAGACCTGCCCGCAGACGCTTGATGACATGCCTGGACCACTTATACTCAGCTCATGAATCTTCGCACCCGGATCCAGAAATCATTCAAGGATCACAGGCCACGCCTTCAGACACTGGATCTCCTGAAGTACATTGGTCCGGGCTTTCTCGTCACCGTCGGCTTCATCGACCCCGGCAACTGGGCGTCGAATGTGGCTGCAGGTTCGCTCTATGGCTACCGCCTCCTGTGGATGGTGACACTGTCGACGCTGATGCTCATCCTCCTCCAGCACAACGCCGCCCACCTGGGCATCGTCACGGGACTATGCATCTCCGAGGCGGCCACGAAGTTCATGCGTCCCCGCTTCGCCCGTCTCGTTCTGGGCTCCGCTGTTGCCGCCTCCGTCTCCACGGCTCTTGCGGAGATTATGGGAGCCGCCATCGGGCTCAACCTGCTGTTCAAGCTGCCGCTGCGTATCGGCGCCATTCTAGTATCGGTCGCTGTCATCTGGCTCCTCCTGAGCAACGGCTATCGGCGCATCGAGAAGCTTATCATCGCATTTGTGTCGCTGATAGGGCTTTCTTTCCTCTATGAGCTGTCGCTTGTGCACATCCCGTGGGCAGAGGCCGCAAGCGGGTGGGTTACCCCCGCCATGCCCCTGGGCTCCATTCCCGTCATCATGAGTGTCCTCGGCGCAGTTGTCATGCCGCATAACCTCTTCCTCCACAGCGAGATCATCCAGAGCCGCCAACTGAACCAGAAGGGCACAGACGTCATAGAAAAGCAGCTCCGGTTTGAGTTCGTGGACACCCTGAACTCCATGGTCATTGGCTGGGCCATCAACAGCTCCATGATCATC
>JAPLGH010000088.1 GCA_026390285.1 Caldisericota bacterium | reverse complement strand
GCGCGTATCACGTCTTCTTCTCCTTCATCTCTGTACCTGTTCAGTATATGGCAAAGACAGCGAGCTGCCACCCCTGAGAAGCGACGACGTTGACAGACGTCAGGAACCTATATACTGGAGCCTGCCAAGGCACGAGACGACCGGTCCGCATCACTGGACCGCTTGTCTGGCACGAGAAGTGCGGTCCGCCCTCAGAAGCGGATGCAACCGGTGGCCGAGTGGGAGTCCTCTGTGATTCACCGCAGGCGGCCGGACCAAAAACTCAATGACACGGAGGAACGACGATGTTCAGGAAAGGATGCAGCAATCGGATTGGGAGGTATGTTGACCCGGTGGCAGGCTACGGGTTGGCAGGTCGAAGACGGGGTCTATCGCTTGCGCTTGCCGTTATCATGGTATCGATGCTGGTTCTTGTCCCCTCCAGACAGGCCGGGAGTGTTGTCTCGGCTGCTTCGATGCGTCGTATCTCTCTTGAACTCCGCGCAGGCCAGTCCAGCTTCGTCGTCACTATAGACTCAAGGCGTGTTGCAGGCAGTTTCCCCAGGGGGTTCGTTCCCATCGGGATCGGTGCCGGCCTTGGCTTCCCCATGCGGGCCGTCATTGAGGCAGCAGGCGGGATCGTGAGATTCGAGCCGTCGCAGAACACTGCCTACTTCGCTCTGGGACCGGTTGCTGGTGCGTATGAACTTGGTAGCAGGACGCTCGTGGACGGTTCCTACAACACGTCGGTGCGGAAGGACCTGGTGCGTGTCTCCGGCAAGATCGGGACGCTGTTCTTCACGGAGGCTGTCCTCAAGGGCCTGGTGACAGCGTCTGGTGGGACGATCGTATCGTTAGCAAAGAACGGCCTGACGTCGATCGTCCTCCAGATCCCATCTGTTATGGAAGATGTCCTCGGCTCTGAACATGAGACGTTCCCCGCCAAGGCCGGCAAGATGCGACTCGTGACCCTGGCGCCGAATCTTGCAGAGAACTGCTTTGCGCTTGGCCAGGGCAGCAATATCATTGCTGCGTCCGAATACACGGACTACCCTGAGGAGGCCAGGAAGATCCCGACCGTCGGTGCGTTCAGCAACCCCTCGCTGGAGAAGCTGCTTGTCCTGTCGCCCGACCTCATCCTGGTGACAGACGGCACGCCGCTTGCAGTTGTGGAGCGTCTCCGCAAGATGGGTCGCAAGGTCTATGCCGACGATCCCAAGTCCCTGTCGGGCATCGTCGACGCCATACGCTCGTTGTCCGTCGTGCTCGGGGTCCCGGACCGCGGGTTCGAAGTGGCGCTATCGATGCACCGATCCATTGCACGGGTAGCCGAGGCAGCGAAGAAGCTGACTCGCAAGCCGGCTGTGTACGTCGAGATCTGGAACAGCCCGCTCATGAGTGCCGGCAAGGGGACATTTGTCTCAGACCTCATCTCAATCGCCGGAGGGTCCAACATTGCTGATGAGGCGAAGACAGCATGGCCGGTGCTGTCCGAGGAGTATGTCATCAGCCACAACCCGGACGTCATCGTCGTGGCATCCGGCATGGGAGCCGGCGACGTCCTGGGGAGGGTGGGGTTTGCCACGGTCAACGCTGTGAAGCAGGGGAACGTCTACGAAATGGTGGGCGACTACGTCTTCCGCCCGTCTCCCCGTATCGTCAAGGGTCTCGAAATGATTGCAGACTATGTCCAGCGTGCTTCGCGTCCCTGACGCCGGAGCCCGACGACACGATGCGGCTGTGCTTGTGGGCACGGCCGCGGTCCTGCTGTTCGTTACGGGCATCAGCGTGTTCTTTGGCAGCGCGGGTCTGACGCCTGCCCAGGTACTGCACGGACTGCGATTTGCCCTCACTGGCATACCAGCCGGGACGCCGGAAGGACAGATCGTCATGCTGAGACTCGTGCGCATCGGGCTGGGCGTCCTGGTTGGCGCGTCGCTGGGGCTGTCCGGTTTCCTTATGCAAACGGCCTTCCGGAACCCTCTGGCCGACAGCTATCTCCTCGGCGTCTCGGGAGGGGCACAGCTGGCTGTCACGCTGGTTGCTCTTCTC
>JAPLGH010000005.1 GCA_026390285.1 Caldisericota bacterium | reverse complement strand
TTGTACTTCTTCAGTGTGGCAAAAACGCCAAGGTGGGGACCACCGAATGACATCGGGAGACCCAGTGACTGTCCGTCACCCACGACGACGTCTGCCCCGGTGCCAACACCATAGTTCAACAGTCCCAGAGCCATGGCCTCCGTGAAGCATTCGACAAACAGGGCATTGTGTCCATGGGCGATTGTTCCAATGGCTTTCAGGTTTTCAATAATGCCAAAATAGTTGGGACTCTGAACAAGGACTGCGCTGCATGCCGAGGCAGACAGCTGTGACGCCAGATCCTCCGTCGACACCTGTCCGTTGTCATCCATCTTGACGACATCGACAGCAATCCCGTGAGGTTCCAGGTAGGTTTGGACGGTTGCCCGATAGTTTGGGTTCACTGTGGCAGCTACAAGCACGCGGTCCGCCTTGTTGACACGATGAGCCATCAGCATGGCCTCAGCGGTCGACGACGCCCCATCGTACATGGAGCAGTTAGCCAATTCCATGTCGGTGAGTTCCACTATGAATGACTGAAACTCAAACAGGGACTGCAGCGTCCCCTGGCTTATCTCAGGCTGGTACGGCGTATACGCAGTGACAAAACCGGGGAGGGACGCAAGGTATGGAACGACGGCTGGAATGAAATGCATGTATGCTCCAGCACCGACAAGGGAAGCCTTCCTGGGACCCGAATTCCGGGACATCATGGTGTCCCACTCCTCGACCATCTGGTCCTCTGTCAATCCTTCTGGAAGATAAAGACCGCCCTCCACGCACGCGTTTCCAGCAAAACACTTGACGGGATGAACGAGAACCTATTCCTTTCTGTACTCTGCATAGTCAGTAGCGCTCATCAAGCCGTTCAGCTCATCCGGATTCAAGAGTTCGATCTTCGCCAGCCAACCGGCGCCAAATGCATCACTGTTGATGAGTTCAGGTTTCGCTGCTACTTCGTGGTTGACTTCGAGAACCTTGCCCGATACAGGCGTGTAGACATCTGAGGCAGCTTTGACCGACTCGACAGCTGTCAGGAGGTCTCCTGCCTTCAACGTTGAGCCGACTGTGATGTCACCGACGAATACAACGTCTCCCAGCTTGCCCTGGGCGTAGTCCGAGACCCCAACGACTGCAACGCCACCCTCGACGCGCACCCACTCGTCCGACTTCGCATAACGTGCATCATTCTGAATCTTCATGATCGCTTACCTCCCCCAATGAGATGACTTGGTCGACCGAGAAATTCTACTCCCGATGAGGGAAAAGGCAACACGGCGGGCGCTCCGAACGCCCTTGGTCAGACCCGGGTCACCCGGGAGACCGCCCGAAACAAGTCGACGAACTCGGAAGGGGTAAGGACCTCCGGGCGAAGCTGGGACGTCTCGGCGAATTCACCGGTGAGCGGGACACCGAGTCGGCGAAAGAAATCGGCCAGCTTCTTGCGCCTGTGCAGGAATGATTGATGAACAAAGCGCATGAATGGAGCAACTTCAGCATCCTCCAATCCGCTCGGACGTCTGAGAAACCCTAGAAGGGTCGAACTGACGTCAGGGCGCGGGAAGAACACGTCTGGCGAAAGTTCGAGAAGCCGCCTGATATCAAAGAACGTCTGGGCCACGACAGACAGTGAGCTGTAGTCGCCATTCCCGGATCGAGCAGCGAGTCGGGTTGCGAACTCCCGCTGAAACAGCAGGAAGGCTTGCCCGATGCAATCGGTTCGAATAAGCTTCAGAACAATCTCTGAGGATCGAAGATATGGGAGATTTCCCATAAGAGCCAAGGTCTCGCCCTCGTTTCCGAGCGCACACCAGTCTGCATCCAGGGCATCCTCGTATCTCAGATCAATGCGCGCCCGAAGAGGGTCATCCGCGAGAAGGGCTTCATGAACCTTGCGAAGACGCTCGTCAATTTCGTAGGCGACTACGCGCTTGCCGCGCTCCGCGAGAATGCCCGTCAAG
>JAPLGH010000022.1 GCA_026390285.1 Caldisericota bacterium | reverse complement strand
GGACGGGGTCGATGTCTCCAGCCTGAAGGGTAACGCACTCAAGGAGTACTACCGGAAAGTCCAGGGTGTCTTTCAGGACCCATTCAGTTCCTACAACCCGATCTTCAAGGCCGACCGGATCTTCAGAACAATCAGAGAAGAATTCTTTCCTGGGATCGACAACGGGGAATGGAACACAAAGATAGACAGTTCGTTAAGAGCGGTTGGTCTCAACCCCGATGAAGTCGTCAACAAGTTCCCCCATCAGTTGAGCGGTGGACAACTGCAGCGCTTTCTCATTGCGCGCGCGCTGCTGCTGGACGTCAAGTTCCTCGTAGCAGACGAGATCATCAGCATGCTCGATGCGTCTACACGAGTGGGTGTTCTGAACTTGCTGGCAGAACTCAAGTGCCGTGGACTGTCCATCCTCTTCATAACGCACGACCTCTCTTTGGGCTACTACATAAGCGAGAAATCGGTGATCCTGTATAGAGGGTGTGTCGTGGAGATGGGCCCGACGGAGCAGGTCTACCGCCATCCCCTGCATCCATATACGAAGATGCTCATGGCCTGTGTTCCACGGCTGGGCGCAAAATGGGAATGCAAAGACATCCCGGAGACGAGCCGGATAGCAGAGCATTCAGGGCTCTCCAGTGGCTGTGCCTACTATGACAGGTGCACTCTGGACGGCAAAGAGAGAGACTGCAACACATCACCATCCCTGGTGGAGGCAGAACCCGGTCACTTAGTAGCGTGCTGGCACCAGGAGAAGCAGGAATCCTGAGGTAGACGACGAGAATGGACCCCCGCTGATTTGAGAGGGTTGTCATTTCCTGGAGATGAATAGCGGAACAGGATGGGGCAATCGCAACGAGGTGACAGAGTTGATACGCAGTCTGGCAGGAAAATGGCAGATCAGTGATGACGAGGGTCAGTATGCCTTCGTTGGGAACGTGCCCGGGACCGTACAAGGAGACCTTGTTCAGCAGGGATTGGTGCCACATCCATATGTGGGCATCAACGAGCTGTACATGCGGGATCTCGAGAGCAAGTCCTGGACCTGTGCCACCGAGTTTGAACTGGACGATGTGCCGACAGAAGAGAACGTGGAATTGGTGTTTGAAGGCATCGACACGCTTTCGGATATCTACCTCAACGGAAGATACCTTGGCAGTACAGAGGACATGTTTCTCGAATACAGGTTTGACGTCAAGGACGTGCTCACGAAAGGCAAGAACGTCCTGCGGGTTCACATCAAGTCTCCAGTGCGAGAACCGGCTGCTCTTGAACGAGAGTGTGGCAAGCTCGGAGCCGTAGAAGAATCGATCAGGACCTACATCAGAAAAGCTCAGTATTCCTATGGCTGGGACTGGGGTATCCGCCTTCCAACGTCAGGAATCTGGAGGCCTGTCTTTGTTGAGTCCTACAAGAGGGCACGATTGACAGGATGCACGGCGTCCCTGGAACGGCAGGAAGACAACGGGGGAATTGTAAGGGTCTCGGGGTACGTGGTACCTGGTGCCGATTTTGGTGACGCTGAGAACTGCAGGGCGGCAGTAAGGGTTGATGATGCACTTGTTGGAGAGTTTCCCATCCAGAATGTCGGGGACGAACTCTCCTTTGAAGGAGTATTCTCGCTGCAAAGTATCCGGCTGTGGTACCCGAACGGCCTGGGTGAACACCACCTGTACGCGTTCGAGTTCATGCTGAACGATGATGGTGTCCCTGTCTGCAGTGAGAAGGAGAGGATTGGCCTGCGCACCATCAAGCTCACGAGGGAGCAGGATGCCGAGGGCGAGTCCTTTGTCTTCACCATCAATGGGAAGCGCGTCTTTGCGAAGGGTGCGAACTGGATACCAGCCGACAGCATCCTGAGCTGGATACAACCGGAGGACTATAGCAGACTTCTCCACATGGCAAGAGACGCGAACATGAACATGCTGCGAGTCTGGGGCGGCGGCATATATGAGGACAAGCATTTCTACGCGCTGTGTGATGAACTTGGGATCATGGTGTGGCAGGACTTCATGTTCGCCTGCGCCGAGTACCCCGACCATCTCGAGTGGTTCCGACAGCTGAGCGACAAGGAAGTACAAGCAACAGTCAGGAACCTGCGGCATCACGCCAGTATCGTCCTGTGGTGCGGAAACAACGAGAACAACTTCGGCTTCGACG